>NZ_JBJNMH010000016.1:0-122613 GCF_052168635.1 Serratia sp. CY47444 | reverse complement strand
CTATAAGTTTTACAAGAAATGACGTAAATCCGCTCCACCTCGGCATGAAAAATTTATAAAATACGTATATATACAGTGAATCCATTCATAAATAATATCATTGAGAATGATATATAAAAACGGCAATTCACTTATCCATTTTTAAATTAACCCATGAAGATGAGGGAAACTATGTGTACTCTTTGGCTGATATTTTTAGGCGACTCCCGCCGTTCTAGTCTCATACATCAATCAATCATCCCCAATGAATCCATGTGTGCGCCACGCTGCACGCACTATAGGGCAGGATCGTCTACCGGGGCGGGGTCAGTCCACTTACAGTCAGAATTGCCAAATTAATGAAAAAGTAATTTTGAAAGTTAAATTTGAACAGCGGCCACCAGAGGAACCCGGCAAATAGCCACTGGTTGTTATCTAGGCTATAGTGGCGGAAAAGCCTAACAAGATATAGGGTGGCATCATGAGCCAAACTCGAAACCAGCAAGCCTACCAACGGGGCATTTGGGCAGCCCGCATGTGGAAGCATCTTAAAAGCACGATTTTGAGATGGGATACATTCTGTGTGTCTAAAGCTCGTAAGTACAGACTTCCGACTTGGTTAGGCCATGTACCCATCACTTGTTTAGTTACCGTATCTGCCATTAGTGGCCTAACGAGTGGATTACTGGTAGCCATTGTAATTTTGTTTGGCTGGGCGCTTTTACTGCTCCCTTCCATGATGGAATTGCTCAGGCCTACAGTAAATGTAAAAATTACTAATCGGGAAGAAAAGAGCCATAAATATAATTATGGCTCTAATGGTTCAAACGGATCTGATGGCTCTACAGGATCCTAACTATTTACCTCCTGAGGCAACTTTTGAAACAGCGGCGTCACCGACAAGCCCGCCTGTTTGTTGAGACTTAGATGTTCCATCAGTGACCATGCGGGAAAGTTCACCAATTCGAACACCAGCCCATGAAAATGCTGCAAGCCATACAGCTGGCAGAACCAAAAACATACATCCCATCACCAGATTCATGATCAAGTCGTCAGAACTATTCTGAAAACCAGCCACGTTCCAACGACTATGTGTATCCGAGCCGTAAAGCGCTTCCAGTAACCAACTGTCAAGCCAGCGCGCCAGCTCCCACCAGAACGTCAGGAAGTGCAGCGCAAACACCACGAACGTCACGGTTATCACCGTCTTGTACTCGTAGGCCGCAAATGCCAGGATAAGTGGCACCATGATATAGACCGCCATCAGCAGTACCGCCTGCACCATCGGCAACGCCTGACGCATGGCATCAAATGCCGGATATGCCGCCAGGCTCCCCAGCGCGGTTCCGCCCAGTGACGCGAGCCGGTTAACCGAGTTGTCCAGGGTGAAATCTGCATTGCCGCCGTAACCGGCATAAGCGCGTCCGCCCTGGGAGACCGTCAGGTTATCCGGGCTGACCAGGCGACGCACCACGGCCTCCTTATAATCTGCATCCGGTTGCCCCATCATCTTCAGCGCGGCAGACATCCGCAGCATGACGCCCGGGTCAACCTGTTTCACCACGCGGGCTTCCAGCCCCGTTTCGCCGGCTGACCACCACTCGCTGCAGGTCGGGTATCCGCCTCTCCCGGTGTTTGGCCGACCGCTGTCCCGCCCCTCATTCCAGGGGAAGCTGGCGCGCGGCGTTTTGGACTGCAGGTTGTTGTAGTACCCACCGTTCAGGAAAGTTTTCGACCCCAGCCACTCGATATCACGTAACGTGGCCTTGTCGGTTGTTTGTCCCTGGTCGCGGTTCTGCCAGGTATACAGCGCCAGCGCGTAGCAATCGTTGGTGAAGTCCTGCAGCTCCTTCGCAAGCCCCGGGTTATTGACCCGGCTGTGCTGAACCTCAAAACGCACCTGCCGCAGGTCCGGTCGACACGGGATCGTGGCCACGGCCGCCGACGTGATCCCCTTCGACAGTTTATGCACCACCAACCACCACACCGGCACCTTCGCCGTCTGGCCGTTCATACTCGACATGATGTTGGCGTAGCCCGTTTCATCCGGCTTTTTCGGTGTCCAGGTACCACAGGTCGCCGCCCGGCTGCTGTCATACTTGATGGTGTCCAGGCTGACATTCATCAGCGGCAGACAGCAGGCCAGCATCACAAAGAATGCCCCGTAGAGCAGGTTTTCGATGCGTGGCAAAGACAGCATCCCTTTGTTGCCCTCATCCTCCCCTTCCTCTCGCACCTTAAGCCAGATGGCTGCCACCTTGAACAGCAACGGCAGTACAAACAGCCCCGTACTGACCAGCAACTCCCACAGGCCATTGTTAATCAGCCAGCCGAGCAGCGTCAGGAAATACTCCAGATAGCTGTTGGTCATCATAAGGTCAGCCCTCCACCAAAGAGACTGTATTCACAGGCCAGGGCAAATACCGCGCAAGCGATGGCCATGCGCTTGAGAGGTTGCCGGTATTCCGGTTTGCAGCCCGGCGCATGCCAGATTTTCCAGAATCCCCAAGCCAACGCGGCGTATAGCGCCAGGCGCCAGCTCAGCCAGCCATAACGGGTGCTGTACACCCAGTCACGTAGCGCGGCACTCTCTCCTGGGTGATTGACACCCCAGTGAGCCATGCCCAGCGCGACAATCATCGCTATCACCAACATGCCCAACATCTGCAGAACACGCTTAGCCCGCAGACCGAATCGGCGTTCCCTGGCGGGCGTCACCACTTTTTTCTCTGTTCCGGTCATTGATTCATCCTCACGATTACTGGTCGCTTTCCGGCACGGCCAACTGGTTGAACTTGGTATCCGGGCTGTCAACCGACTGACGTTGCGGGTTGGTTTCCGCCCGGTTGTTCTCCCTGTCGATGATGGTCAGCACCGCGTTACGCGCAATCTCACGCTTCATCTCCATCTCGTTCTTGAGCGCCGTGATCTCACGATCCAGCGCCTCGATACGCCGATCGCCTTCTTCAATCGCGACTTTCTGCGCAGAGGCGTTCGGCTCAGACATCCCGGTGGTGATCATGCGCCGCATGATAAAGGCTGTTTCGATGGTATCCGCCATCGCCAGTTCACTGGCCAGACGCCCAACCAGAGCGGCATTATCCGGATCGCGCTGCAGTGCCTTGATAACGCCGGCGGTCACCGCCAGGCTGCCCGTTTTGAGTTTGGCCAGGTTGCCCGCGGTGGGTTTTTCTGCCCCGTTGACCAGTCTGGCCAACTGTTCGTTATTCGCCTTGGTTGCCTCTTCCAGCATCGGCGCAAAACCTGTACCGGCTACGGTGCTGCCTGGCTGTTCGGTCCCTTCGCCACTGGTGCATTGCGCTGCATCTTTACAGGTGCGCAGCGAGGTGTCGCCCAACACCTTCACCACAGCGGCTGCCGCTTCTTCACTGCTGGCATATTTGGTACAGGCTCCGCCGGTACAGCTGCTGCCGGATACGTTGGAGGTACTGGTGACCGGCAACGCATTCATCATGTTGTAGCCGGCTGCAGCCAGATCGTGCGTTGGCTTAATCGCCGGCTGACCGGCGCCGCCGCGCTTCTGTCCACCGATCCAGGTCTGGCCTGATTGTCCGGTCACTTTCTCGGTGGCGTTCATCGATCGGATCGCATCCGCATCCCCGTTGTTGACCAGGCTTTTGGCCTCCTCCATCGCCGCCGCCTGGCTCCAGCCGCCGGTATCCACCATATCCATCATCCGTTTGGAGAGGTTCTGGCAATTGAGCTGGGCTTTGTCGAATGCCACGTTGGCCTGCAATACCCCGTTTGTCAGCATTTCATACAAGCCAGGGTTAGCACGCTGGATAGCCATCGCCGGCAGACTGGCTACCGCACCGGTAGCACCCTGAATAACGTTGCCCATCAGGCTCTTGAACCCGTCCGTCACGCCATTGAGCTGGTTACCGATGGTGCTCTTCAGGTCGAAGTTGCCGCACATCAAATCCGAGCTCCAGCCCAGATTCATCCCCAGGCGCTGCATATTGCCACGCGTCGCCGGCTGCGATATCACCGAGCCTCCGCCCAGGGAATAGAACAGCTTGTCCGAGACCGCGCCGCTAGCGTTCTTCCCGTAACCGATATTGCTGTCATTCACCTGGGGCAGTGAAATGCCAAACAGGGTGCCGTTATCGTCATTGTCGTTAGCGTGCGCATTCACGCTGGCCAATGCCATACTGCTGACAACCAACAGAGACAGCAGGCTGCACCGTCCCCAGAGAGATTTATTCATCGTGTTATTCATCATTCATGCCTCAGAAATCTGTGCTGTAGAGGAAACGCTGCCCGCGGCGCTGGCAGCAGCTATAGGGTTGCCACAGGGCAAAGGCAGCGTTCGCATCCGCGGCCGGCGGATGTTCACCGTCCGGGAACACAGCGCAGGACTGGCTCAGTTGAGGTGCCAGGCGTTGCCATTTGTGGTTGCTGGTTCCGGTATTTTCCTGAACCGCACCTGGTGGCCAGTACCCTTCCGAGCGTTGGCCCATCAGGGGCTGGTAGACGTGCGGCTGACCAGTTCGAGTAATGATGTCCGCCACACGCTGTGCCACCAGAGCACCCGCCTTGTCGTCATCAACCTGAGTCACAAATCCCGAACGGGGATAGACGTTGCCCCACATATTCGCGGCTGCCTGACTACCAACCTCGCGCTGACCGGGGATCAACGCCTCCGGATACAATGATTCCGGCATGCCAGTACGCCATGCCAGGCTGTCCAGCGTGCTGAGGAAATACGGCACGAAGGGGGTCGCCGCACTGCGGCACGAATAGCCGGCAATGCTGCCGCCAATCAGGGTCGTCGCCGGATGGCCAATGGCATTGGCATACTTGAAGTGAAGGTTGGTTTTGCGCTGCCCGGGGGTTTTCAGCTCATTGTTGCCGCCGCCGGCAGCAACACCGCCCAGTGCGCTGGTGATACTGCTCTCGAGTCCGCCGGCGGCCTGACTGACCATCGACATCTCACGCCACGGATTGCCTCCCGGGGTGTTATACGCCGACACCACCGCCTCCGGGATGAAATGGCTAACTTTGACCGAAGTTCGGACAGTGCAGCCGCCCCAACTGCAGAACAACCAGTAGCAAATACCGCTGACGCGCCAGCTGATGCAGGACTGCGACACCGCACTGGCAACAATCTGTGCGCTGTTGAGCGCGGCATTCGCCGCCGGCACGCCGGCCGCAGACAGCATCATGGCTACACCGAGGGATTTAAGGGTCAGCCGGGGTTGTCCGGAAGACGCCAACTGCAAGGGAAATCGTTGCATGTCACTGGCCCTCCAGTGACTTCGCGCGCAACGCGGTGGCCCGGGCGATATCAGCGGTGCCATACACCACATCCCGATCGTCAAACACGACCGCGGGGACTTTTTTGACGCCCAGTTCCCAGGCGCGCACCACCGCACGGTAAACCGTCGCCAGCTCCTGTTCATGCGCCTGCCATTGTGGTGACTGCAGTACGGCTTGCGCCTGCCGCTGCGCTTCATCCGGGTTCGACGACAGTGCGCCGAAGAGCTGCGTCTGCAACTGCTCCGGACCGTCAAGATAAATCACGGTCACGGAAGCATCATTATTCGTCGGAGGATGGTGGGAATCGGTATACAGTACCGTGCCGGCAAGCACCGATGCCGGCATCAGCAGAGGAAACAACGTCAGCAACGTGCTGATTTTCATGGCGTGCACTCCTGCGTGGATAGAATCCACACAGGGTGCTATGACGTGGTCAGAAAGGCAGCAAAGAAGTCTTTATTCGATTACAAAAGTTTCCCTATGTTCAGTCCTGGAAATCATCGTTTTCGATGTAATAGCGGACCGCTTGAAGAAGTTCCACACGCCCAGAAGCCGGGCTGTGCTCTAATTTATTGTCAATAATCGCCTTAAAGATTGGCGCTTCAAGGAAAGTGCCGTAGTTATCTTCAAAATCCATTTCTTCGTCTTCGTTTTCAGCAATATAATAACTACCTTTGACTATATCCTCTTCAGAAGAAAGGCTGAACGATGGCGAGACATACAGCCAACCTACATCAGGCAAGCCATCTTTCATTTGCAGCAACTCATCAAAACCATTAATAACAATCATTTAAATCTCCACTATTTTCTGCAGGATGTCCCGCCGCCCCATTTATTACGACCACCAGTTCCATCCGGATGGTAGATTTTATGGTAACTTTTATGATCATTAAAATCTGCCAACTGCAGTGAACCAGGGGAATCACCGTGGTGCCACGTCATTCCTTTAGGTGATGATCCTCTGAATTGACCATTTCTCATCGGTTGAACGTGCTCCACAACACCTGGGTATTTAACTTGTAACTCTCGTTTAAAGTCAGGGTCTACTTGCAAACGCTTATATACCGACTCATTTGCACGGCTAAAGTGCTCTTTATCCGTCATTGTATACTCTGAAGGATCCAAAGTATGTTCATGGAATATATGGTACTTCCCTAAACCACGTTCACCCTCGCCGCGGTATAGCCCTAGTGGGTCAATCCATCCCAGTGGATTCGGCGCATACTGATACAGGTTCAACCCGCCACGCAACCCGATCGGATCCTGCGTGGTAAAACGCCCCACTTCAGGTTCATAGTAACGGAACAGGTTGTAGTGCAGCCCGCTTTCGTCGTCTTGGTATTGACCGGCATATCTCAGCGGCTGATCGTAGACGACCCCATTGCGTTGTTCGACGCCGGCGGCCGTCTGTCCCTGTAGCTTGCCAAAGGTGTCGTAGTTGCCCGACCAGCAAAGGTTACCTTCGACGTCGGTAACTTCCAGCGGCGCGCTGTTGAGGTCGGTGTGCAGCCAGTAGATGTCGGCCTGTTTGCCATCACCCGCCTGTTCGAGCGCGGCCAGCGGCGTCCAGGCACTGGCAGGATCGTAGCTCCAGGTTCTGCGCGTGCCGTTGTCCCGCTGCTCCTGCAGCAGCCGGTAGCCCTCCCACAGAAAACGCGTCGTTACCGGCGCTTTACCTTTGTAGGTAACCATTTTGCGTGTGCGGCGTCCCAGCGCATCGTAGTGATACTGCGCGTCGAACTCGCCCCCAGGCCCCCGGCCGCGCGCCTGTATCAGGCGGTTATCGGCATCGTAACGGTAATGCTGTTCATACATCCCGTTCCGCCGGCTGATCAGGTTGCCCCAGGCGTCGTAACGGTAGAATAGCTGCTGCCAGTACGTCAGACGATTGCCGGCGATCGGCGCCAGCGGTAAATGCCTGTCGACATCGTCATTTGGGCTTCGCCAGCCCAGCAGATTATCGGCACCGTCATACACCAGACGGTTACCGGCCTTGCCCTGGTGGCTTTCCCGATGCTGCAGCAGGCGCCCTTCAGCGTCATACCCGTAGTGCACCTCGCCGCGCAGCGCATCACTGACACCCTCAAGTTCGCCACGGCCGGTATAGCGGAACACCCGCCACAGCACGCCATCTTCCGGTTTGGTTATCTGCCCGTGGCTGAGAGCACTACTTTGCCAGCTGCGGCGCCCCAGCACATCGTACTGCCGCTGCTGATGCAGCGCGCCCTGCGTACGGCCGGTTTCCCGGTGCAGGCGATCGCGGGTGAACTCGCTAACCAGTTGTTGATTGAACTTGATGGCGCTGGCATGTCCGGAACCATAGTACAGCCACTGCAGTTGGTCGCCCTGCGGTAGCGTCAACGCTTGCAGGTTGGCCAGCGCATCCCATTGGTACTGCAGCTCGCCGTTGACCCCTTGTTCGGCCAGCAGATTGCCGGCTTTGTCGTAGCGCAGCTGCACACTGTCCGGCTCGATGCCCAGCTCGGCGCCGGCAACGGTTGGCGTGCGCGTCAGGCAGCTCATACGCCCCACGGCATCATACTGATAGTGCCATTCGGCGCTGTCGTTGCTGCGCCAGGTTAATTGACCCGCTTCGTCATAGCGGAATCGGTGCAGGCGCTGCGCCGGCGGTGCAGTGGGATCCTGTGGCCCGGTTTCCCGGTGTTCGGTCAGTTGGCCATCGGGGCCATAACGGTAAAAATGATCGGTATTGTCCGGGCGACGCTCGGCCGTCAGCCGGCCAACGGCATCGTGACTGAAGTGATATTCCCCACCGTTGCCGTTCTCAATGTTGGTCAACCAGCCGCGGCAGTTGTAGTGGTACCGACGCGTACGCTTGATGCGGTCGGTGATGCTGACCGGCTGGCCCAGCAGGTTGTACTGCCAGTGCGTCTCGCTACCGAGCGGGTCATGGTGTACGGCCAGCTGCCCCTGCACGTTCCAGGCAAACCGCTCTTCACTGCCGTCCGGATGGAGCAACGTCTGTAACCGGCCGGCGCGGTCCCAGCCATATCGGGTCAGGTTTCCTTCCGCGTCGGTGCGGTGCGTCAGCTGGCCTAATGCGTCATAGGCGTAGGCGGTCACGCTGCCAGAGCAGTCAGTGTAGCGCGTCAGCAACCCTTGCGCGTTCCATGCCAGTTTCACCTCACCACCCTGCGCATCAATAATGCTCTCTGGCAGGCTTTCTTCATCGTCGGAATACCGGTAACGGGTGATGTTACCCAACGCATCAATCTGCTGCGTCGGACGTCCCAGGGTATCCCAATGCTGGAACACCTGGCTGCCTTCCGACCAGGTCACCGAGAACAGGCGCCCGCTGTTGCGGGAATACTGGTAAGTAGTGGTACGCCCCAGCGGGTCGGTTTCGCTCAGCAAGCGGCCGTAACGGTCCCATTCACTCTGGCGCTGCGCGCCGCCCGGGAGCACCACACCGCACAGTTCATCGCGCTCATAGATAAATGCCGTTTTTCTACCGTCAAAATCCGTAAACTGCGCCACGTTGTTGTCGTCATCCAGTTGCCACATCGCCTGTTTGCCGTCATCACGCACGGCCCGGCGCACGCCGCCGGCAAAATCATAGTGCAAGGACAGTTCTTCGCCGGCGCTGTGGCGCCAGGCAATCACCCGGGGCAATCCCTCAATCTCCTGCCACAGATATTCATTCAACAAACCCTGGCGATCCTGATGGCTGGCCATGAGTCCATCACGCCAGGTAAAACGCCGGGTAACTTCGCCGGCGCGGTTGCTGACGTCAACCAGTTGCCCCTCATCATCGTAACCATAGTGCACCAGCGGCAGCTCGCCGTCCGGGGTATACAGCAGCACGGTGCTCAGCCGGGACAGCCCATTGGTGGTTGTCAGGTAGCGGCACACCAGTCGCTGGCCGGCGCTGTCGACCAGCTCGCTCAGCCGGCCGTGGTCGTCGTGGAACAGAGAAATCGCGTTGCCGGTGAGGTCAGTCATCATCTGCAGCTGGCTCGGCTCATCACTCAACGCCGGGTAGTGCCAGCTCTGCTCGCTGACGTCGAATACCTGCCAACTGCCGTCTGCGTTGTGCATCAGCCAGCATTTTTCGGCTTCGCAGTAGGTTTTGTGCCCGCGCGCGACCATCGGGAAAGAGACATAGTCGCCGGACGGCGCGCGCCACACCAGGCCGTCCTGATACGGCTGCAGGCTGCTCTCCCAGAACAGGCTCCAGCCGCACCCCAGCACGCTCTCTGCCGGATTGCCGCTGCGCCAGTAACGCTGCCACTCGACCGGCAGGCGCGACGGCAGCACAAAATCCAGCTCGTCATCACCGGACAAGAACTTCTGCCCGCTGATAATATCGACCGGCCGGGCGATAATGCCGGCAGCGGCCGTGGCAGTCATCAAGGTGCCAAAACGGCAGGCAATGCGCCCCAGCTTATTGATGCCGGGCAGCTTGCCGAGCATCTTGCCCAAGGCGCCCAGTTTGCCGGCGGCGCCGCCCACGCCGCCTACCAGGCCGGCGAACAGCAACGTCAGGTCAGAGACCTTGTACAGCCAATCCGGCACTTCGGGCTTGATCGGCAGCGTGGTCACCGTACCGCCGCCGATAAACACGTTGGGCGAGCCTTCCATCACCTGCGCGTCGCAGTTGGTTTTGTCCCCTACGCGCGAGGCGGGCTGGCCGTTGATGCTGACCTTGTCGGAACCCTGCGCCATCTGCATGCTCGGGCCGTCGTCGCTGCAGGCCACCTGGCTGTTGGTGGCGAGCGCGGCGGGTTTGCCGTTGATGAAGACGTTGGGGGAGCCGGTGACGATATTGCCTTTGGGGGTCAGGCTACCGGCACCGGCGTCGGCAATGCCGTCGCGCGCCGCGGTGGCCGCCTCCCCGGTGAGATACCCCACCGCCAGGCTGGCGCCGATGAGCAACACGCCAACGCCAATACAGGAAGCCGCCAGGCCGGCGACGAACAGCGCACCCGCCGCCACCGCGCCTGCGGCGGCGATCAGGCCGCCGACAAGGGTGCCGGCAATCATGCCGGCCAGGGCATGGGAATGCCCGATGGTATCGCCGACGCGGGCCGCTTCGGTCATCGTAAGGTCCTTTTACGTGAAGAGTTCATCGTTAAGCCGCCCGGTAGCTGCTCAGCACCTGCAACAGCAGCGCATCGTCTTGCGGCGTCAGCTTACGCGCCATCGCCAGGGTAAACACCAGCACCCGGCCCCCCGCCAGCGCGAACACCACCTGGTTTTGCCAGATGCGTTTGCCGTCGCGCAGGTAGCTGGCGCGCACCCACTCGCCGGCTGCCAGCCCGTCGCCCAACGTCGCAGGTTCGCGGCTTTTTAACGCCCAGCCCTTCAGGCTTTGACCCAACGCTGCCAGCTGACGGCTAAGGGTAAATCAACCATCTCTAAATCTGTCAGGTAAGAAACCCTTGAATCCATCACACAAAGGCTGCTGCAATCCCAGCAGCCATGTTTGTGGCAAATAGCCTGAGAGCCCCTGCCCTAGAAATCTGGCGACTCTCGATCTGAATACCAACGATTTGCACGGCATCCACCATAGCCTTTTCAAAGACAGTGCACGTCCCTACGGGCCTCGGGACATCGCTTGGCTGAGCCGGATAGGCTAGTGCCACTAGGTTGCATCCAGTAGCCTTGGAGAAGGCTAAGGCCTCATAGATATCGGCTTCACTGATACGAAGTTGTCCCTTTTCCACATGGCCCTTGTACTTGGCATCTAGCAGCATCCTAGGCTTTGTTCCATCGGGCCCAATCACACAGTCTGGGTACACTGAAAGCTTGCTCACAGCACCGGTACTCATCCTGATTTTGGCGCCCAACGGGTAACCCTTTTGGGGCACTACAGCACTGCGACCAAAACCCAATCGAGCAGCCACCGTTAATAGATCTTCCCACACGCGCCAGGTATTCACTAAATAACCAGGGGCATGGGCCTGTCCTTGCTTATAGTTGAGCCCTAGACCTCCGAGCACATCGATAGACAGCTCATGCAGCGGCCTCCACGCTCGGTGCCGTGCAGGAATAGGGTTTCGACGGTTAGTAGAAACTTTCTGAGGCAAAAGGTCTTCGATCAACCGCACCAGCGAACTTGCGGCTGACGGGTCACTTACTTCAGGGAGCAACTGCTTGGCTGCTGCTACGATGTCCCCATTCCACTCGTTCTTGCGATCAAAACGAATTAGCTCTTGCTCAAAACCATCAGGTGAAGGAAAGATGAGCTCTACAGGATCAGGATCTCCATCAATGAAGAAATCAGCTTCATGCACCCTACGATAGCTGCGCAGTGGCCGGCGTTTACGGGTCTCGTACATGCTCGTGATGGAACGAGCTACTAGCGTAGACAAGTCCCTTGGAGCACCACCTGATGACGATAAACGTTCGGAAGCCAAGAGCCGCCCGTGACGTGAAAGCGTAGAGAGGAAAAAGAAATCCTCACGCCACACAGCATCGGTGTCGTCGAGCCCCAAAAACTTGGGAGCGACTTCCAGCTCTAGTGAAGGTGCCAGGCGAATGAGGCCTGCAAAGTCGATAACCCGTGTGCCTTTGGCATCCACCCTGATAGGGTTGTAGTTAAGCCTCAGGCTCGACGCAGCACGGCTCCCAGCCTCCAATAAAAGGCTGTTGGCCTTCACACGATCCCCCCCAATCGCGTCAACAATCGCACGACTCAGGTCAACGGGTGTACCGTATTCAACAAGAGACAGTCGTGTCCGAAGGTTCACCAAGTGCTAGCCCCTAGGATTGGCAAATGCTCTGAGAGCCGTGTAGATATTGTTCTCAGCAAAATTCGTGGGCCCTTCAAAGCTAAAGCGCAAATCATCCGCAAAAGTTGTCTCGGTGAGCTTGAACGGATTAAAAGCTGGCCCATCGAGCGCATTAAGAGCCGCGGCAATCCCTCGTGTGTCCCCGAAGAATACCTCTTCAACGTGCGCGCGCACCTTGGCCCACCCTACACACAGTGCCCCTAAAGCTTCATTAAGGCCCAATGTTTGCGGCTTTACACCCGACATCAGTACACCATGCCCAATCTGAAACTCGGGGCCACGGCCCAAGGCAATTTGCGCGTTTACAGCAACCCAAGCACTAACCGAAGCCTCCAAGACGTCGTTCACGCTGGCAGGTACATCAGGCAATGCATTGGCCCCCTTGGCTCCCAGACCGTAAAATGTCCGCAAAGCCGCCTCATCAGGCTCCAGGCGCATAGGCTCCCAACGACGCAAGAAGGCCACATCCAGTGGCTCTACAGACGCATCAGCTTGGTTCATAGCTGCCAAGATGTAGAGGTCATGGGGCAATGCGTACTCGAGCACATCACCAGTGGCTGGATCAAGTATTTCAAAAAACTGTGTCTCTGAACGCTTGGCCCCATTACAGGCCAGGCGTTTATCGGACTCAATGGCAACGATGGCACCGCCGAACACCTGTACAGCAGGGCCTCGGTTGATCTCATCAATGATCAACAGTGCAGCCCCATTGTCCCCCTTAGCATGCTCACTAGCGCGATACAGCGTGCCCTTCACGATGGTGAAGTCTGGGCTTCCTGCCACCTTGTTGACAGCAGGCGTTATGCCCGTTAAGAAATCGCGGTACTTTGAGTTTTGGTGAAAGACCGTTCGAAAGACCTTGCGGTCCATCTTCGTGGGCGCAGGGATATTTTTAACAGCTCCGACCGCAGGTGGGATTGGGATGCCATCCAAGGGATTGTGCTGCGGTGGCCCCCCTACTGGAGCAAGGCCAAAAGCTGTTTCAAAAGCAAAAGCAACTTCGGCCAAGAGCCTGGACTTGCCCGTGCCAGGCGCACCAGACACCAGCACATTGCGCGAACGCGCAAGTAACTTTAACACCTGTTTGCACTCTTCACTTACCATTGCAGTACTTGCTCGCGTTGGTGAAATCTCGGTATCCTATCACTGCTCGATTGGCAGCACGCTTGGCATCCAAACAAGCCAACAACTCAGCGGCCACAGTGGCGTCCCATTTACCCTTGATGCGCAAGGTCTTTTCCTCTGCGTAGTAGGGCCAAACCGAACCATCATTCAACTGGACCAACAGGAGCAAAACTCGGTTTCCTTCGCAGCCTTTGGGCATACGGCTAGTATCAAAACAAGCGTACTCATGCACCCGTGCAATGCGGCCTTCGGCAGGGCGCACATCGGTAGGAGGCTCAAAAAACGAGTCTTTGCACACAACCTGCCCCTCAGCATCGCGCCAGAAGAACTCCCCTTGGAACACTTCGATTTCTTCGACCACCCCATCGCGCTTGCGATTTACCTTGGCCTTATTAGGAAACATCTGCATGATAACAGGCAACAGTGTTTTAAAGGAGCCAAAGCGAAAATCGCGGGCCCCCCCACCCGTGTCCGAATCATTAGACTGGGCAAGAATTTTTCTAAGGTCACCAGCGACGATTTCTTTGTACAGAATTCGGGCAACATGCCCCGCGCCATTAGCCATGAATTTTGGATCCTTCTTCAACGATTTCTTCGCCCCCAAGGGCTAGCTCAGAGGGGACATAGGCAATAGCCCCCAGCGCACGTGCCTCCAGCGCACGGAACGACCAAACCGTAGATTGGCTTCTTGTGCGTTTTACCATTGCCGCCAAAACACTATCTCGGGTAATTGTGGACTTAGCCTCACCAGGCAAGCCCACTTGCCCCCGATCCAAAAGTGGAAAGTCTTGGAGCACTAACTCCATGTCCTTTAAATCGAGCCCATAAGCCACAGCCACTTCCGCATCAATCTCCCCACGAAGCTGTGCCATGCGCTCGTAGGTTTCACGAGTAGCTCCAGCACTGTCGAGTGCGCGCAATTCACGGGCAGCACTCGCTAACCTCTTCCATGGCAAGCCATCTTTGGCGAGTTTTGGCATGGGCACACTTTGCAGCAAGAAGTAATTCACCGTCGTAGTGAGCACACGTCGAAGCATCCAGTCAAAGGCAAAACTGTTCGCAATGGATACCCACACCAGCAGTCGTTCTTCCGATGGATCCTCAGGGAAAAGGATCGTGGGCACCTTATTACCGCAGGCCACCCCAGCAGGAATTAACGAGGCCATGAGCGAACGCTCATTGGTTTGGCCCGCAATGTCGCAAAAGCCCACACGCAGCATGTTTGCACGATGCTGGTTAGCACGGGGCATGTCAGTAGGGCGAATCCAAAACTGGGGGGCAAGGCGTGAGTCTCCGATGGCATAAGCCTCCCACAACGCACGGCGCCCCGTGCCAGACACGTGCCCTTTTACACCAAAGCGATGTGCCTGTACCATTCGACCTTCCACCAGAGGTAGAGCGCCAGGCGTGGCGCGCCCCAAGAATTTGGGGCGCTCTTTGGTCATATCAACTTCACGGCAAAATTTCGGGGTCCAGCCGTAGCCAGGCTCTTCCCACGAAACTCCCGCCTCTCCGATCTTTGAGAAGAGTTTCCACTCAGACACACTACGAACCTCGGGCAGGCTCAAATCGCTTCGAACACCCGCCAGTGCTGCACGTCCAATAGTGGCAGTTCCCGTAATCTCTAAGCCCGTAGGAGTGCCTCGCTCATGCATGAGAGTGATGAGCTCACTCTTGCTATTTTCTGAGCCGGCCTTAGTGAGAGCCACGGCCAGGAACTTAAAGCGTGTGTCGATGGCAAAGAACCGTGCACGGTTATCGATAATCGACATGGACACGCTTTGGCTCGCGTCAAAAATTTTCTGCCGCATGGCACGAGTGCCTTGCGAACGAATGAGCCCACCAGGAATTAATGCGGCCAGTACACCCTGCACTTTGCAGAGTTCAAAAAAGAGGTCAGTGAAAGCGATGTAAAGGTCTGGCTCTCCATTTCCCAAATCAGGATAGCGAGCCAATAGGCGGCGAGAGTAGTCCGCTACCTCATCTCGCTGCTGCGCAAAACGCGCCTCATCAAGACCATGAATTTGGGCTCCGTAGTGCCGATTGGTACCTGAGGACTTCAAAAATTCGTGCCTTGATAGCTTGACTTTTTCCCATGGTGGGTTGCCGATCACCGCATCAAAACCCTCAGGAGCCATGGCAATCCAAACCTTGCGATCAGCCATCAAGCTATCGCCACAGTACCAACGTGCCCGCATAGTTTTAAGAGTCGAGACATCATCAGTAAACGAAGCAAGAGCAAGCAGTGCCGCACGCAAAGAGTTACCTGAAAGATCCGCTGCACATACACCATGAGCCAACCAATGTGCCGCCTTCGCTCGATCCATCTCACACACTGCTAGAGTCAGTGCTACCAGCAAAATCCCCGCTCCGCAGGCTGGATCAATAACTTTGCTCCTGTATGAAAGCTTGGGAGCGGCTAGCTTTGCCAGTCGTGTAGCCAGGCGAAAATCCGTATGGTAGGCGCCCGTGCTTTTTCGATCCTGCTCATGTAAGACCTCACGAGCTAGGACACTTAGTGCCAAAGCAGGGTGCATCGGTGAACGCACGATGGCACTTGCCACTGGTACCGCAAGCTCCAAAAGCTCTGATGCTGGGCGCTTGCTCTTGACACCAAAAGCCTTATGAAAGTCCCCTAGTTCAAACCCACCAAAGTATGCCGATACAGCCTCCAAAACTTGAAGGCGAAGTT
This sequence comes from Serratia sp. CY47444, assembly GCF_052168635.1. Lineage (NCBI taxonomy): Bacteria > Pseudomonadati > Pseudomonadota > Gammaproteobacteria > Enterobacterales > Yersiniaceae > Serratia > Serratia sp. CY47444. Next base: position 106,782 of record NZ_JBJNMH010000016.1, on the reverse strand, counting down.
CAAAGCTGGTTGGGCCATAGTCCCCCCCCACAGCCCGAGTGAGTGCTGCTTCTGCTGGGGCTAGGTATTCTAATTCAACAGGCCGAGGAGCACTCATGTATAGCCCCCAATGAGAACAGGCTTGATGACTTTAGCTGTTTTTGACTGGTTTTGGGGAAACGGCGCCATGGACCGCTTCACGACCACCAAAAATTCGTTTACATTAGATGCTGAGTTACTGGCCACCTTGTTTGGGCGATATCGACCAATGGTGCCCAGAGGATACATTGTGGACGAGCCGATCTTAGAAAGCTCAGCCTTCATGTCCTGCATGCAGATGTGTCCTTCACTACTGTACGAAAGCAGCACCCTTTGAGCATTCAATCCATGCACCAGACGCGAGAGTGTTTTGAGGGCACGATTCTTGTAGCAAAAGTCAGAAGCCAAGGCCTTCCACGGGCGAAGCCCCGCAACCCCCTCCACCACTGGTTCATCGCCAAGAGCCACCGTTTCAAGAATGTGGTAGTAGCTCGCGTATTGACGCTTAGTGTATGGGGGATCCAAATACACTAGGTCATGTGCTGCATTAGGAACATCAAATACATCGCCCACGGTAGCTTCAACACGCACGCCAATCTCTTTGAGATCACGGCAGCGCATAGCAATCTTGTTTTGAGATTGGCTTGTCCATTTGGAGAGGAAACAGCCAAAAGTACCCGCGATATTGGCAACGCGGTTCAGCGCACCAAAAAGATCGGCAATCAGCAACCTCTCCTCAATTTCGTCAATATACCCAGCACCCTTCCACTCAATAATCAAGCAGCGCATAGCGTCGATTCGAGCTGCATTTTCTTCGGTGAAGTACCTACGCTCAATTCCACACGCATAGATTGAAGCGGGGCTATAAGTACGCCACATAAAACCACACAATGGCTTAACAGCGTTTAGCTCACTAACAGCACCAGAGTACCCCCCAAGTTTTTTAAAGGTCACCTGATCATGGCTAATAAGGCGTGCTCCAGCAGAGATAACAGCTGAGTGCAAACTATCATTGATCCGCACATTCCAACCATACTCTGCTGCGGCCTCAGCTACCGCCCCAGTGCCACAAAAGGCATCCACAAAAAAAGCGCCCTTCCTAGGCGGCCCAATGTGAGATGCTATCTTGTCGATGAGTCTAGATTTGGAGCCAATATAGCGAAAAGTCATATAGAAACCCCTACGTTTTTTCTACGACCAGTTACTACCCGACCCTGACCAAGTTCTTGGCTGGTTTCTGGAGTTGCTAACACAATACCTTTGAGATCACAATAATCACAAAGGAGCACCTCAAGCATATTCACCATGCTCCGCTGTTCGTGCTCCGCAGCCTCCTTTAAGGCCTGTTTGAACTTTCTGGAAACTCTTAGATTTAAGGTTTCGCTTTTGATGTCAGTGAATCGCATTAAAATGCCCCGCATATGTCTGTGCAACTACGTTAGTTTATATATATACATATTAAATAGATACTCTGTGATAGGAGTTTTTACCTTACGTACAATGCAGCAACTGCCTGCTCACTGACCAGACAGGAGCCTTCATAGTTTCTCCTACTCCGAAGGCGAGCTAGGTAAACCCGGCTGCTTTAGCAATACGCCCTGAACCGCCTCGGTTTTCCAAAAGAGCGTTTTGTTTGTGAACTCATGCTGCTACACCGTTTACGATAGAAGCATAAGAGGCCTGTTCTTATACGCTACGGTTGTCCACGTATTCATACCCAGCTACGCAAGGAGGGCTGGCTTGAACCCACCGGATTTATTGCCTGGAAGGACTGAACCTGTGCAGAAAGCGCCCCCCCACATACATGTCAGTGCAGCACACGCCGTCAGAAATGCATTCTGCAAAGATTATCTTGGCTTAATTGCCCCTGAATCGCTCGCACAGGTCGCTCAGGTGAAGAAGCAGGTACACCACATCAGCCGCATCCGGCACGGTGACATACCAGCGCGGGTGGCTGTACTCGTCCGGCTGCGGCCATAGTGTGTTACCGGCCACGGTGATAAGTACATCGATGCAACGTCCTAAACGTCCCTCCAGATGCAGCGCCACGCTAGTACGACTCCCGATACGATGCGGGTGGGCGGTTAGTGTGACCGGCCCCAACAGCCTATCGCGGATAGCCACACAGAACGTCTCAAGCCGCCGCGCATCCGTTTCGCTTAAGGTGGCCATGCCCTGCGGGGGAAGGGTGAATAACGCCGGTTCACGACAGACCGGGCCGTGCGGTCGTACAACCGGTTCAGGATATTTCAGGGTCATCATGCAGCCCGTGCCTCCCCGTTCGCCGCCAGGCCGCGCAGGCGGTCAAGCTTTTGCGCCACCTTGCGCGCCGCCTCGAGCTCGTTGCAGCCAAATTCCTGCATCAGCGCGCGGCGTTCGGCCTTCTCTTCTTTTTCGGTCATCCCCAGCGCCAGGTACAGGCTCGGCGGTACTGCACGGAACAGCGCCTCGAGTTTTTTCGACAACACCACACCTTCGGTATAACAGCCGGAGAGTTTGCTGGCCGACAGCAGCACCGCCTTTTGCTCCTCGGTCAGCGCCTTGAAGCGGGCAATGTCGTTGACCTCCTCCGGCGGCATCGTCAGACAAACCCACCACTCCGCCATATTTAACATTTTCTCGGCAATATCCGGGAAGTCTTTCAGGTTCTGCGTGGCCAGCCACAGCCAGGCGCCGAGCTTACGCCACATTTTGACGATTTTGGTCATGTACGGCGCCAACAGCGGGTTCACCGTCACGATGTGCGCCTCATCCACCGCGAACACGATATCCCGCTCCGAGTACTGGTCCCGTTCGGCAATGTTGTTGATGGTGTTGGTCAGGCTCACCATCGTCAGCGCCATCTGCGCCTCATAGCCTTCACGTGCCAGATGCCCAAGGTCAATCAGGGTCACATCCGCCTCTGGCCACAGGCTGCCTTCGCGGTTAAACAGCTCCGCTTCAAAACTCCCGGCCTGGGTAAACATCCCGAGCGACTCCGCCATTTCCGCCGCTTTGGCCCGGCGCTGCTCATTACGGATATCACTCCCTTCGTCTTTGGATATGGCATACAGCGCCTTCTGCAGGTCTGCCGGCAACATCTGCCGCCCTTCGTCATAGGTCTGCCGCGCAGCCATCAGCAACGCCTCGCGGATCATCGCGCGGTCGGCGCGTTTCAGTTCATGTTCTTCCTTCGCATCGCCGCCGGTGATCATCATGCGCGCCGAGATCTCCATTTCCCCCAGGTAATCGCGCTTGTCCTCATCCTCGTCGTCATCGGCATCGATGTCCGGCAGGTCATTTTCATCCAGGGCCAGCGTCGTTAATTCGTCTTCGACCAGCTTGTGCGCGTAGGAAAACGGCGGCAACGAGACGCCACTGCCCGGCTTGATGCTCACCTTGTTGACGCTGAGCCCCTGGCTCTCGAAGTAATCGGCGAGCAGTCCGAACGAGTTCCCCGCTTCGGCAATAAACAGCCGCGGTCGGTGTATTGCCATCAGCTGCGACAGGGTCGCGCACAACGTCGCCGACTTCCCCGCACCGGTCGGACCAAAATACAGCATGTGCGCATTCTGACTCCGGTCGTGCTTGTTGAGCGGATCAAACGTCAGCGTATCCCCACCGCGGTTGAAGAAGCTCATGCCGGGGTGACCGGTCCCGGTTTCGCGGCCGGTCACCGGTAACAGGCCGGCCAGATGCTGTACCCAGGTCAGGCGGGTGTACCAGTGTTTCTTGTCCGTCTCCGGGTTAAAACACATCGGCAACGCCCGCAGGTAGGTATTGAGCGGCGCCACATCAAATTCCGGACGAACCGGCTGCAGGCCGGCGCCAAGCAACACGTTGGTGAGCTCAACACGTTTGTGATTGAGCGAGGTCAGATCGCCGGCACGCAGCAGGAAAGTGATACCGGCACGGTACAGTTTGTGACGATTGCCCAGGTACTCTTTCACCTGCGCCACGTCCTGGCGCACGCGGCCAGATTCAGTATTCTCACCGACGGCATTTTTGGCCAGTCGATTGAAGTCATTCTCCAGCGTGTCTTGAGGCTGCACCACAATCGTCATGCACACCATCGTCCCCTCCGGGAACAGATCCATCAGCGCATTGATTTTCTTCTCGCCGCGTTTCATTTCACCGGTGATCGTGCCCGGCTCCGGCGGACGGCGCAGTTTCTCGACCGGAATGGCGCAATGCGCCTGGTTATCGAACCACCATACACCGTGGTCAGGATCGGATACGGGCGGGGTGAACAGCAGGGTTTCGGCAAAATCATTCTGCACCGGCATCGCGCCTTCCGGGGTGTCACGGCTGTCAAAATAGGCGGCATCGCGGTACAGCGTCTCTTTATCCACCCACTCCGGGCTGGGGTTAAAATGACGCAGCAACCAGTCATGGACCTGCGCCCCGCTCTGGCGCACGCAGGCAACGCCGGCACCGGCCAGGGCCCCGGTCACACGCTCACAGGTCTGATTGAGCATGGCAATCGGTGGCATCGGATCATGGTTGCTTTTGCCAATCCAGCGATAGACCACCATGCGGGTCCGTCGCTGCTGCCCACGCCATGGCTGGTCTGTTATCAGCGTATCTTTGAACAGGCCTTCCGGACGGGCAATCCCGCGCAGATGGCGTTCGGTCTCTTTCAGCCAGTCTTCAGTAAACGCACTGCCCTGCGCGTGGGGTTTGACATACTGTCGCAGCCTGTCGATATACGCCTCGACATTGTTCTCGTCCTGGCAGAAGAACTGCACGATCCAGGGGTTTTCATCATGTTCGTCAAACGAGTCCTGCAGGGCATCCTCCACCGTATCGCGCATCTGCTCCAGGCGATCGTCCGTCCGCCCTTCGGTCGCCACCGGCGTGATGTCAAACACAGCGCCGACAGATACGCCGTCATCGAGCAGGATACACTGCTCACGGTCGAGAAATTCCGCCCAGGGCAGGTAATCAACAATGGACGGATTGGCGTGGTACACCTGCTGCTCATCCTTTACCGTCATCTTGCCATGGCGCAGTAATGGCTCACGGCCGTCGACAGACAGCGGCACACCGTCCTCGGTCACGTTCAGTGCGTCTAGGGCAACAGCTGCCAGCTTTTTTCGCGTCAGGCGCTTTTTATCAAACAGGGAAAACCGCATCAGTAAGCCTCCGTCCGTTCACCCGGCATCGCATACTGCACCTGGCTGTAAAAAGGAAACACGGTGCTGTAGCCCGGCACCGGTGCGTTGCCATCCGCCAGGTGCGGGAACACGTACATCACCAGATCGGGATTCGGCAGGCGCGGGAACTGCTGGCTGATTTCGCTTTCCTGCGTTCGGCTGTAGCTGCGATCGCTCGCGGCTGTTGCCTGGCTTTCGCTCTCGGTGAGCGGCCGGCGCAGACTGTCGCGCGCCGCCACCGCATTGCGGACCGTTCCGCCGCCATCCTCACCCTGCCACAATTCCAGCATCGAGCTGTCGCCCGGTGGCAGCATTTCCTCTTTCGACGTTGAACAGCCGGTCAGTGCGATAGCGCCGACCATCACCGCGACGGCCATAACTCGATTAAACAGATTTTTCCGCATGATTATCATTCTCTTATAAGCAAACACAGCAGGAGTAGCACACCCAGCCAAAACGCGCTGCAGGACAGCAAAACCAGCGCCCAACCCTGTGGGCGATTCATCCTTTCGCATTGACGCCACAGCATGCCTTTTCTCCTCTGAATGACGCGTTAATCCAGCCCGCCGGTGTTGCCGCCTTCGCCAGGCAGGCTGAAGTCGTAACGCACCTTGCGCCCTTTGGTCTCAAAGTCGATCGCCAGTTGGCGAGTAATGTGCACGGCCAGCTTCTGGCCCGGCGGAACGTACACGGCGTCGAACATCATGCCGTAGCGCTCACGCACCCAGTCGGCAGTCTCTTTCATCCCACCGGACAACGCTTTGCCCAGCACTGCCTGGCCGGCATTACCGGTCATGGTCGAGGTGATGCCATTCACATTGTTTTGCGTGGTGTATTGCCCCTGACTGATCCCTTCCCCGGCGGCACTGGCCGCCGACAAAGCGGCGATCGTCGGCAGGTAAGTCGAGGCATTGGACTTACGCTCTCCACTTATGCACGGGATACCGTTGTCATCGGAGATCCAGCCAATGCCGGCGGTGGTGCTGACATCCTTCGCATTGCTGCCGGCAGTATTGTTACTGCCGTTGGCATTCATGTTGGTGTTGGGTTTTGGCAGGGTGCGGACCGTCCCGTCCGCAAACACGAAGGTGATGCTGTTGACCTGGCCGCGCACGCACGACAACGTCCAGTCCCCGCTGGCGGTGCCGGAGACAATCGCACCCTCGACGTCCGGCAACTCGATGCCGTTCGCCGTCAGGTTGTCTTTGCCAATCATCAGCTTGAACGGATAGGGGTCAGTCACCGTGCCGTTGATCGGCACGCGCCCCAGCAGCGCCGTCATGGCGCGGCTACCCACCAGGGTGGAATTCTCAGGCAGGGTAAACACCGGCTCGGCGTTCTCCTCCGCCCCTTTTTCATTGGTATGCCCTTTTACCTGCTGCTCATAGGCGGCCTTCTGACGCGTGATGGCATTGTCCGACAGGAACGACGTCGGGAACTGCGGGCCGTCTTTGACGCTGTTCGGATTACGCGGGTCGGGTTCTTTCATGTCTTTCGGTCCGACCCACATCAAGCCATCCTGACCAGGAGCGGCATCACCGCCCCCGGCGCCCAAGCCATCCAGTCCCAGTCCCAGCGGAATATCACTGTCGCTTTTTGCCTTGTCCTTGTTCGCACTCAACTGCTCGGTCAGCGTCTGGATTTTTCCCATCAGCGTTTGCTGCTCTTGCTGAAGCTGCTGCTGGCGCTGCTGTGCTTGTTTTTGAAAGCCGGCCACGGCCTCATTGACCTGACCGGACACATTGGTATTGCGCTTGCGAAGTTCTTCGTTTTCTTTCAGCACTTTATCAATGTTTTTCTGCAGCTCGGCCTGCTGGGTTCGGGTAGTCCGTAGGGTGCCCACCAGGGTACGCAACGTGTCCTCCGGGGTATCCCCCTCCACACCCAGCGCCCGCAGCTCTTCCGGCGACATGCTGGCCAGAACGTTATGCGCCTGCTGAGTCTCCTCCTGTGTTTTACCGCCGCTGCAGGCCTTAAGTCCGACGAGGATCGCGGTGGCCAGCACGCCGAACACAATCACTTTCGGCAACATGTTGGATTTCACATCAGCCATGGTTTGCCCCCTTCTTCGCCGCTTTTACGGCTTTGCGAACCGCTGATGGCTCCGCGACAAACGCCCCGTCCGGGCGACCGGCGGTAACCAGGTACAGCGTGGTGGTGTCTTCCGGAGTCCCCACCGGGCCGAGATAGCGGTGCTGGAACGTCGCCGTCACAAACTGCCCCTGCAGTACCCGGGGATCGAGCGTGATTTTGCGGCTGGCGGTGTTTTGCACCTTCAGCGCTACCACGTTGCGGCTGCCAATACCCCAGCCGCCCAGCGGCGTGATGGTCACCGGCTCTGACGGGTACAGTGTGGTGATACGTTTCGGCAGGTGAGGGTTGACCGGATGAATACCGGGCACCGCTTCAACCGTACGCACCGGGCCGTACAGGCTTTGTGCTGCGTAACGCGTCAGGACGACCGGCAGCGGCGCGTTATATTTGACTTTTTTACGCTTCGCCTGAGTGGCGTTATCCGCCCCGGGTGCCGCGTTGCTTCCTCCTGAAGCAGCAGGCGTGTCATTACTGCTGCTGATTGAGGTCACGTCACCGCTGTAAACAATGCGCACCGGTTCGGCCGGACCTTTGTCCGATGCCGTCACATCAAGGAGAATAACCTCCCCATTTTCGACGTCCTGCAGTTGCAAACGCGTTGGCGGGAAAGCCGCATCCGCTTTCAGATAGACCGCACCACCGCTGCTTTGCACCCGCAGCTTGCCGTTCAGTGCCGGCGGGAAGCCGACACGGACATTTTTATCCGCAAACAGCACCCGCTCCTTGCCAACAGCCAGCGGGATTTGCAGCGGAATGCGCTCCCACTTCATCAGTTCCTCGGCTTGCACCTGCGGGAATACACACAGCGCCGCCAACGGCAGCATGTGCAGTGAAAGCGCCAGAACACGTGCTTTCATCATTGGAATACTCCTTTCTTGTCAGGCGCGGGTTCCGCCGGAGCCGCAGCCAGACGCTGTGGCATGCTGTCGTAACAATCCAGCGCCAGACCAAACTCATTACGTTCCGGATCCCCTTCTGCGCGCACCACTTTCAGCGGGTAACGTGTCAGTGCGCGTTTCACCGGTTCACCGGCGAAAGACTCGTCCGCCACCAGATCAAGGCGCACCACCCAGTTATCACGGCCTTTGACCGTCACCGGGCTCTGGTTATAGCGGCCGTTGTAGCCATGCTCAGGGATTTCGAATACCACGCGCGTTCTGCCGGCAAGCTCACCGCTTTCGCTACGCTTTTTGGCGTCCGCCTTCAGGAAACGTGCGCAGGAGTCCGTCAGATAAGGAGACAGCGCGGCAATTTTGGCCGGGTAATCGGCATCACCGTTCTTTGGCCAGGCATTGAGTTGCTGGAAGATATAAAAGCCGAAGCTGTAGACCGTGGACGGTGGTACCTCCCACCAGGCGCGGGTAGAGCCGCTGCGCAGGTCTGGCGGGTTATGGATGGTCAAATTGTCTGGCGCCCGCATCCAGCCGATGCTGGCTACCAGAAGGAGAACGACCAGCACGCCACAGGCAACACGCAACGTGAGAATATGCTGATCGCGGTTTTTAACCGCATGTCTGAAACGGCTCATGTGGACCTCTTAACAACGCGGCTGCGACGCAACGACCAGCCCTGTTTGTCGATAATCAGGGTGGGATCCCCCCACCCCATGCGACGTTTACGCGCCTCGAGGCGCTGCCAGATATAATTCTCCGGTTTACCGCGCTTCAGGCGCGTCAGCCGGCTGCCTCCAAACCAGATGACGAGAAGCGGCGTCACCAGCATGCCGGTGGGTATCACGACCCAGCCGGCAAGAGGAAGAAACGGCAACGACACGAGCAGACCCAGCCCTACGCCCGCCAACGCCGCCAGGCCCATTTCCGGGGTCGTAAACCCCCGGAAAACGACGGGCTCGGCATTGAGGCGGTCAGGTAAAAATCGGATAGTCTGCATGGCGGGTAACCTTAGAACAGGATTTCGGCGGACTTGCCAACCAGCCAAATAACGGTGACCAGCAGCACCACACCAACCAGCACGATGGCGCCGAACTTGGCCCAGGTCGCCTTCTGATCACGGACCTCGGCAAAGGTATGGATCGCAGCGTTGGCGACAATCAGGAAGGCCACCGCAGCGGCGACCAGACCGATGATAACGATCCCGTCCTGGAAATAGCCTTTGATGGTATCCATCAGACCACCGCCACCACCGGAGGACGGAGGTTCAACCGACGGCAGAGCCGCCTGCACCGGCTGGCTGGTGACATACGCCAGGGAAGTGGCTACCGCGGCACGCGTGCAGAGTTGACGGAAAAGACGAACTGCAGCATTCATAAAACATTCCTTATGGGTGTGTGAAAATAACATCGTGAAATACGGTCCAGCGCCTCTTGCGCCTCTTACAGGTCAGCTGGCAAACATCCAGATTGAAACAACCAGCAACAGCACGGTTTTGATGACGAAGTGAACCAACGCCCCATTGCGTACTTTTTCGTTGCTCCAGCCCTGGTAAACATCAACCAAAGCCCAGGCCGCCCAGACAAACAGCACCGCCAGTAACCCACCGATGCAAATCAGCGACAGAATATTGACTTCAACACCGCCGCTGGCCGCCTTGAAGGCCTGCTCCTGCGCACCGGTCATGGCCATCAGGGGCGCTCCCGACGGTAGTTGCCGGCCACCGCACTGCCATCACGTGGTTGGGCACGCGAGGGTTCCAGATAGCGGTCAATGCCGGAATTGATGGTTTTGAGATCGGCGGTAGCGCGGGCATAGTCGAAGAAGAAACGACCGCGCTCCGACGGGTCAGCCTGAACGGCGGCAACACGCGCACGTTCAAGTGCTGCCTGCACCTGAATCAGCATGCGCTGGGCAGAGGCCAGCTCATCTTTTTCAGCGGCAAAGGCAGGCAGTGCGGTCAGCAAAGTCAGCCCCAGCAAACAGGCGGCACCGAGACCACGAACAACGGGGATAGGCATACACAAGCACTCCTTGATGATTTAGGGTGCTCTCAGGGTGCGACAGATGGGGCGGGAGGTCAGCGGATAACTCTTTATAGAATTTTGATAATTTTTAGCCAGGGGAAGCGCATGAAGCTAAATAAGCGGTCTGCAGACACTATTGTTGTACAAAGGCCTATTTTGTACATCAGCAGCAATAAGAGAAGGGGGTATCAGTTTGCACCGTTGGTAACACCAACGGCAGTAATACCAGTATCAGAATCAGCCCGACCTCATAAATGCATCACGACACTGAAAAGGAACATAGATCCCCCAATACACAAGATCGCAAGTACTTGCAGGACACGTAACCAACGTTGAACACGGTTTTCCGGAGGGGCTTTCTCTAAAATAGGTTTAAGCAGTGTGGCTAGAATAACAGCCTCAAGAGCAATAACAGCGCAAATATACAGATTCATTCAACACCTCGTTTTCGATTAAATTGCAGAGCCACAAAAATATTTAGGGGACATTCAGAAGACAATAAATGGTTCGAACAAGAAGGACAGCAGGTAACTCGTTATGAAGTTTTGATGGTTTTTAAGCCTGGAAATACTGCCGCGCCGCACAGCGGCTTGTCTGCTGACGGCAGCGCACAAAAGCCAGTTTTGTACGCCGCCGTCCAGCTCGAGTTTTCGCTCTAGAGATACTTTTTAAAGGAGGCTGTCGTTACCGTTACCGCAATGCCGAGCAGAATAGCAGCCGGCAACAACAGCAGATTGGGGTATACCGCCGTTGGCCATGACAGGTACAGCATGCAGGGGATATACACCGCCGGCTTCACCATCCGCTTGGCATGGTGGTACACAAAACTCGACTCATAGCCGGCACCGTAGCGCCGAATATCACGTCGCCCCAGCCCCTCGGTCAGCGCGACCAGCATCACCAGGATAAACAGCGGGATGGACAGCACCAAAATGGTCACACGTACCAGGGTGATGACGGTGACGTACACCGTCGCCATCAGGTACTCTTTAAGCGTGGTAGCCAGCCAACCACTCCAGCTGTTCAGTTCCCTGGCAACCGCATTCTGACTGTGTACCTGGGTGTCATACGCCTGCTTAATCCAGTCCAAAAAGCCACTGTCCACGAAGGTCCATTGATACGCCATCATGATCCAACGAGTGACGGTCACTGACGGTTCAGACAGCAGCAGGCTGCGTGTAAATTCAGAGGACAGGTACCCCAACTCGGTGTTCATCACCGCTTCACTGTGCGATGCGCCAAGCTCTGACCAGAAAAATGCCATCCCGACATATTCGATCACCAGGCTCACCAAAAGCGAAGCCAGGAACATCCCGATCAGCATCCAGGGCCAGCCCCAAAGCACGTTGTAAAACAGCCCATGCTTACGGGGTTGTACGGGCTGCTGAGGTTGATTATTCACCGCTTGCGACATTCAGCCCCCCTTTCATAACCGCATCAGGCATTACCGTGCTGGCAGACCACCAGGACTCGCTGGTACGGTAGTTGCGCTGCATCTCCTCGGCAATCTTCTGCAGGTTGGCCGGCATCAAAGCATCATCCCTGTCACCGCAGGGCAGTGGCATCCGAATTTTCCACAGTTGACCACCTTCCAGTAGCGCGAACGCCTGCCCTTTCGGGAGGTTAATCACGTCCGCCGGGGCAAGCAGAGGGGCTTTCACAGTACCGACGCGGTCCTGGGTATTGGAAGTAAAATCCTGTCCCTTCTCCACATCGGCCGTATCGGCATGCCCTGATACCAGGGTTTTGGTGTAAATATCGACCTCCGGGAGCTGTGTTGTCAGCAACTGTGCGGTCCGGTTCTCACGCACGCGCAGCATAATCAGGGTATTGAAGTTCCCCGTCACCTGAGCCGCCTTCGCGGTACTGCCGATGCGCGCCTCGATATCCGACTCGGTTTGCGTATAGGCCGTCACCTGCATACCGGCGCCGCCGCCTTTGTTGATAAGCGGAATGAATTCATCGCCCATTAACTCGTTGAACTCGTCACAATGCAGGTTGATCGGCAGCTTGCCGTCAGCGCGGGTTGGCAGCCCGCCGTGCATACCGTGTTTGTAGATATGGCCGGCCACCGACACCAGATCGGCAAACATGCTGTTGCCAACGGCAGAGGCGACCACCCCGTCCGACAAGGCATCTAACCCCACGTAGACAATACCGCGCTTGCGGATAACTTGTTCCCAGTCAAAAATGGGCCTCGGGTCGCTCATATCCATATAGTTCGGTGCCAGGAGCTCGGCGGTCTTGCCGGTGGTGAGTTTTTCCAGCAACGGCAGCAGTGACGCCACAATTTTATCGAAGTAAGTACGGTCATAACGGACGGCTGACCGCAGGCCATCGAGAATGGGGTCATACAGCTGCTTGCCGGCCTCGGAACTCAGCGCCATTTCCACCGCCATGATTTTTATCGCGTTCGGCTGGCCCTGCATATTGCGCGGCACATCGTCCTCCGTCAGCACCTGCAGGCTGTTGTCGATTTGTTGCTGCAGCGCCGGCATACGCGCTTCAATCACTTTCTTTGCGTAGGTCTCATACAGCTCGCTGATGTTGTTCACGTAACGGGTGATCAACTGATAGTCCGGACGCTGACCCAGTGCGACCAGGGCACGCGCTACAATATTGACGAATCGCCAGGCAAACTCACGGAACGCCGCACTGTTGCCCTCCCCGCTCAACTGCCCGGAGATACGGCCAGCGACCTCAGAGACGCGTTCAAAACGCCCAACGGCGTTATAGCGTGCCGAGATATCCGGCCAGCCCAGATGGAAGATGAACAGCTCATCCCCGCGACCGGCACGGTGGGCTTCAGCCCAGACACGCCGCAGCAGGTCCGCATCCCCTTTTGGATCAAACACAATGGTGATATCGCCACGGCGTATATCCTGGGTGATAAGCAGCTCTGCCAGGCGGGTCTTGCCTACGCGGGTAGTGCCCAGCACCAGGCTGTGGCCCACACGTTCGCCCAGCGCCATCGAGACATCAAGCTCATCGGGTTCAATGCCGTGAATGGCCGGGTTTCCTCCAACCGGTGGCAACGGCCGCACCGGGTTCAGCGGGGAGTCCTTGCGCAGCAGTTGGGACAACCACGGCAGGGTGTATTCGGTTTTGAGCTCCAGACGGCGCGCCATCTGGTACAACTGCGGCGGCTGGACGTATTTCTCCACCTCCGGACGGCGGGTATCCATCAGGCGCTGGGTGTGCTTTTGCTGCCAACGAAATCCCTTCCCCAGGAACAGCCGCTGCCGGCTCACCGGGATCTGTCGGCTTTCCATGACATAACGCGGTAACCGACGCAGATTACGGCGATAACGGACCACCCGCAGGCCCTGCCGTGCTCGTACTGCGGACAGCACTGCAAACCCGCCGGCGGTGACATAACTCACTGACGGCGCCAGGGCGACCGACCAGGGAGCAACAAAACAAATCGCAGCCGCAGCACCGGCAACGATCGCGGTATTCAATTCTACCGCCGGGCGCAGCAGCGCTTCCATCACATGACGATTACTCATGACGACCTTCCTTATCATTCGGGTTGGTGACCGAATTCACGGTTAAAAAAAGCAGCCACTCTGTATTGCCGGCAAGCAACGCAAGCAGCTTTCGGCCACTGACCAGGTGGACGTGGGGATGGTTCTGCAACAACACCCGGCTCAGTTGACCGGTACGGCCGGTATGAATGAAAAAACCGTCACAATGGTGATCTCGCAGCAACGCACCAAAACTCGTGATATGGGACGGTGTGATCGTCCGGCCGTAACGCTTGGCCTGGATGAGGTAGGTCTTGCCTTCGATAATGACCTGACCGTCCAGGCCACCGTCGCCGCTGTAGGAGGTATTGCGGATAACTGCATACCCCTGGCGCTCAAAGGCCAGGAGCAACAGCTCTTCGAATACATAGGGGTTGATTTTGCGTAGGTAGGCCAGACGCTGGCCATCACCGCCCAGTAACGGTAAGCGCGCCAGCACCCGCGTGGCCGTCGCCTGATGTCGGCGATGGCGCCGACGGCTGGCTGTCTCCCGACCACGGCTGTTCAGCCCAATCATGACAGCAACAAACAGCACGATCAGCACAACCGTCAGCACAGGGTTCACCATCAGTGCTGCGGTGATGTGTTGCGCCGATATCATGGTGTGACCTGCTGGAACAAACCGATATCAGTGATGAGTACCGGGTAATTCGACAGCTGCAGCCGGCGCGCCAACTCACTGCCGGAGGCCGGCGCCATCGGCACCCCCGGTGCCAGCTCACGCAGCGCCTGCAGGGCAGGCAGGTTGCTGACGTTAACGACGAGGCCCGCAGCATGCCGGGATTTGAGTTGTTCCGCATTCGCCTGCAGCCAGAGTCGGCTGGCATCGTCATCACCCACAATAAACAGCGCACCAATCCCGGGCAGTTGCAGCGGGCGCGCCGCTACCACACCCGGGGTCAGTTCCGGTGTCGTCACCGGCAATACGGCCACTTCAACTTCATCAGCAGATACAGGGGCTTGCGGCATGACCGGCGGCGCTGCCGCGTCACCCTGCCGATTAATCCCCTCAAAATAAGGTGATACGTCATCGCCACCGATATCAGCGATGACATTCAGGTTGGCCAATGCCGTGGTGGTCACCAGACTCAGGCCGAACAGCAGAAAATTCACTTTTTTCATAATTATGGGTTCCGTGGTTCAATCCAGGTCAGCGCCGCCGTTTGTGCCGGTAACACCGTAGCCGTGGGGGTTGTACTGGTCACCCGAACCGGAGCAGACCCCCTGCCGTTCAGGCGTGCCAGCTTGCCACTCACGATGGATTTATACCGGGCTGCCGGGGCGCCGCCGGCGGGATGGTGATAACACCCGGCGGCAACCAGCCAGCTTCCGGGATTGCGGTCATAGCATTCCCGCAGGATGGCCGCTGCCGCGTTGAGGTTGGTGTAAGGGTCAAACGCCTCCCAGGTCGACGTGAAGTGATGGCCGTTCCAGCCCAGATTGACCTGGGCAATCCCGACATCGATGCGCTTGCGAGGATGTGTTTTCAAAAAGCGCTGCAGTGCTTCCCAGGCCTGCAGGCGGCTGGCGTACCGATACCCTTTGCCGGCCACGTTAATGGTCCAGGGCCAGGGACGCTCCACATCCGGGGCCGGGCCGGCCCCGCGAGTCACCGAGATGATGCTTTTCGGCGCCATCGATGTCTCAGCCAGCGCCACCGAATACAGGGACTCCGGCGGCACCCCGTGACGCAGCGCCACCTCCCGGTAACCGGAAGGCACCTGCTGGGTGGCAGCATGTACGACGCCACCGCTCACAACGGTGAGGAAGGCAAGCAGGGGCAACAGCCCCCGGGTCAGAACGCGGCGAGTGTCCATCCGTTTTCCCCTTGTTGCAGCACCACCGGCATCAGGCCGTTGCCGAATTTCATCCAGCGGCCACCGTCATGATTGAGCGTAATTTGACGTGCGCGCACCTTGTCGACGGGAATGTGATGCGCCCGAGCCCACTCGCGCAGCAGACTGTCATTACCCTTGCTGTCAACCAGGTAAATGTCGACCGGCCGGTTATCTGCCAGCACCGCCGCCAGGCGTGCATCGCACTGCCCGCAGTCCTTCGCTTTCACGAACAGCGCCAGTCGCCCGCCGGTGTCATGTGCGATACCGGCCGCATTCCCCATGTTCACCGGCAACACACCAAGGCGCTGCCAGGCCGCATCCACCTCACGCTGGAACTTGAGTTCTTTCTCTGTGCGGGCGAACTCCTGCTTTACCCACAGCTCGGCGTATTTTTTACGCTCGGCATCGCTCTGAGCCTCGATGCCAAGGGCAGTTAACGGATCAAGCCCCGGAGACTGCGTCCCGCGAGGGCCATCCATCAACTGCTGATAACGCTGATACTCTTCCCCACTGAGGCCCCACTGCCTGCCCTGCTGCGCCGTCTTGTTCGCCTGGCTCTGCTGAATCTCACTCAGGGTAGACTGGCTGTTCTCGATGGCCGTTTGCTGCGCCGCCTGTGATAATGGGCTCAGCAGCATCAGGGAAATTACGCTGTATTTCAGTTTCATCACGCTCTCCTTATTGGGCGCTGACGGTCTGCAGGCGGCCGTTCACACGAAACGTCGCCTGCCCGTAACCGGCACTGACCAGGATCCAGCCGGCGACCGACTCCCCTTCCCCGATTAACCGCACCTGCGACAAATCGCTGAACCCCAGCGGCGCCACAGCCGCAAAGGCCGACGTACCGCGCTGCTCCACCCCGGTCAGCACGAATGGCGCTTTGCGCGCCACACGAGGTACCGCATTACGCGGGGAGGGTTTAATTGGCGTGGGCTTGTGCTTTGGGGTGATTTTGGCGGTCGCTGAAGGTGCAGCGGGGACGTCCGTTGAGGAGGCTACAGTCGGTACAGGCTTTTCAGTCGCTGACTTTTTCACGGACTCAATGCTGTCTTTCAGCGCATTTAACTCAACCTGTTGAGCCTGCAGTTGCTGCTCAAGTTTTTCCGGCAGCCCGGTGGTTAACGTCAGCACCCCAATCTGCCGCGTGAGCGAATCCTGACGCTCAGCCAGGCTTTTAAGCTGTTTAGCATGCGCCTGAAGCTCATCGGCCATAGAGTTCATGCCATCCTGCGGCGCCAGTGCTTTCTGTGCCTGCTCAAGCAGGGCAATACGCTGGTCGACATGCCTGATAGCCCCTGAGCCGACGAGTCCAGCCACCAGGACAACAACGACGCCGGCCGTTGCCCCCCAGAAGGTCTTGCTGCGTAGCAACCCTATTTTTGCCGGTGTCATCGGCATCATTTCGTCATTATGCTCAGTCATTTTTTCAGCCACCCGCCGGTTGTCGGTACGGCGTTAACGGGCTGAGGTGCAATGACCGTCGCAGCAGGATGCGCTGAAACCGGTGCTGAAACCGCCCTGGCCGGCGCCACCGTCACTGGCGACAGCTGTGTCGCCGGCAACTGATACCCGTCACGCAGGCTGTGGCAGACAACACGTTGCACGTCGTCTACCTCAAGCTGCCACGCGGGGCCTGCCAGTACCTGCAGCGCGGTACGCAAACGCATCGGTCCCAGTTGGTACTGCACCGCCGGCAACGCCTGCCGGTACAGCACGCCGTTTGCCGGTCCAGTCGCGCACAGTGAATAGCCCGACTGGCGCAGCGCATAACGCAACGCGTCAGCCACCGTCGGTTTTACTGATGCCGGAATACGAATATCGATGATTTGCGAGAGCGGATCACGCTGAACGGCCGCCGGGTCGGTGCTGACCAGTAAATAACGGTCGTAGCGCACGACCTCCGGCACCTGCCCGTAAGCATCCGGGCTGACCGGTTGAACGTTGCGAGTGACGGTAACCGAAGGCGTGACAGGGGAAATATCGCGCTGCTGCAGTGGCTGCTGAGTAACGCACCCGGTCAGCATGAGTGCTGCCAGGGAAGAGACGAGAATTGTTTTTTTCATCCGGAAGATTTCCTGTTCAGTGACAATTGGCAGGTGTCACTGTGCGGTTACCGTCCAGGAGGCTCAATTAACAACTCTTTATTGCTAATCAAAAAAAAACGCCAACCCGAAGGTCAGCGTTATCGAATCATGCTAACGAACCCAAATTAGGGTTCTGGGTAATAATCCTGGTTCAGGATCTGTTCTGTAGTCCAAATGCAAGAAGCGGGTAATTTATCCAGACCGATCCCCGTTTCTTTTGATGCTATAGCCAAAGCATCAAACCAAGTATCTTCCAACCACTCCCGATCGACCATAGCAACTTTCAGACTGGGGGTTTTCTTTAAACGGCGCTCAATCAAACCGCGTTGCCCCTTGATCGTCAGTTCCCAACTTGTACCACGGTGAGTAGGTTGAAATTGCCACTTCAGAAGGTGAGCCAGTAAAACCGCCATCCGGCTGGCCAGTTCGCGCTTTTCACTCTTGCCCACGTCCTCAATCTCCTCGGCAATATTTTCAATATCCAGTTGGCTAAGTTTACCGGCACGCAGTAACGCCGCCTGTTCATTCGCCCAGGCGACCACGTCGGTATCGTAACGAGTTCCCATGGGAGCCTCCGGTATAGTAGATAGAAAAACTGCACACAGCAGACGCTATGTGCAGTATGTCAATGAATGCCATCCAGGTCAAAATGGGATGTCATCATCAAAGTCCATCGGCGGTTCATTGCCGGCAGACGCCTGAGGGGGTGTACCACTGTGGGTCGGTTGCTGAGGTTGCCCCCAACTACCAGACGCTGAGGGCCCCGGGTTATCGGTCTGACTACGACCACCCAGCATCTGCATCGTGCCGCCCACGTTAACGACTACCTCAGTAGTGTAACGATCCTGGCCGCTCTGATCTGCCCATTTACGCGTGCGCAAAGCGCCTTCAATATAGACCTGCGAACCTTTACGCAAGTATTCGCCGGCAATTTCAGCGAGTTTGCCAAACAGCACCACACGGTGCCATTCGGTTTTTTCTTTCTGTTCGCCGGATTGTTTATCACGCCAGGTCTCGGAGGTCGCAAGCGACAGGGTGGCAACCGCACCACCATTTGACATGTAACGGACTTCAGGATCCTGGCCAAGGTGACCGACAAGTATGACTTTGTTTACGCCGCGAGACGCCATAATCAAATCCTCATAGGGAATAGAGTTAGAAAGGGAAAAACGCCCCGAAAAATCGAGGCGTAAAGGGCGTTATCAGAAAGAGTTTTCCGCGTATTGTTGCTGTGCGGAACCTTGCTGAGGCGGCGTAGAGTCGGATTTCTCAGCCTGATATACCTTTTCCTGACCGATTTTGATCCAATCGACCTTGATAAGGCGGGCTTTGAGGCTGACGCGCTGTTCACCGGCATGTTCGCCGCTGTTGAGCGTGAAGATGTCCGTCTTGGGATTGCTGAGCACAAAACCAATCAGGACCTTTTTGTCTTCATCAACCGATTTTTGACAGCGGTTGATCAGGCTGCTGGCTTCTTTACCGGCGACCGTTACATCGAAACGCGTGTAACTGGCGTTATCGGTAGGACCGGAGAGTCCATTGACGACACAGCTGATAAAGGTGCCATTCGGGCCATTGACTTGACGAATGTTGCTGAGGTACCCCATGCCCTTGATAGTCAGGTTGAAGTATTCAGTTTTAGTAGATGCTTGCTGAGATTGGGTAGACATGATGTTTTCTCCAGGAGTAAAGATTCGGTGACGGAGAAATACACCTTCCCGACGGGAAAGTGTTTCCCGTCGGGAGTCTGCAAAGTCGTACGTCAGTGCAGACTGTCTTGATTGTGAAATGGACCTTCATCACCGCTAAGTGATCCCCGTTCTCAAAGGCTAAACGGTGTTACCGCCACGTGGGCTTCCTCTTTCAGGCTACGAGGCTATTGGCAGTCACCCGAGGGCGTTTCTCACAGACCGCTGAAACTTTGGCTGGCACTCACCCGAAGGCGCTTCTCACAGAGTGCTGAAGCATTGGCTGGTTGTCCGGAGACAACAAGTAAGCCTGTTCATTTTTAATGCAAGCATCGAGAGTGTCAACCGCAATATTCCGTTTTGAGAACCATAAAATAAAAACGGCGTTGATCCGAAAATCAACGCCGCACGGCCGGTACCTGAACCTTCAGTAAATTCTGTCAAACTCCGGGGAGGAACCTAGTCTCCCGACGCGTTTTTCACGGAGTTGCATGCGTCTTGACAGCCAACCTGAGTGTGGAGGCCGCTGACCGAACTGAAGCAGAAAAAAACCATGGAAGAATTTTCCCACCACCGCAGTTACGGGGTACCTATGCATTCTGCAAGAAAGCCAGATAACCTTAGCAAATCTTCCTAACATTAACATCAGGCAATCTCTTACTCCGCACCGGTTGTTTTATTTTTAGCCGGTGATTTTGCTTTATAGCGCTTTGCCTTACGACCACCTTTTGCATCAATGTTGATAATGCCCTGGCAAGTGGGGTAATTACTGCAGCCCCAGAAGGCACCGCCACCTTTCTTGCCTGCGCGCCGGCGCATCGTCCCACCGCATGTCGGGCACGGCGGTGAAGGAGGCGCAGTGAACTTCACCGCCTGCGTCTTCCCTTTCTCCACCAGATGGCCCGTCCACTGTGCCTGGCGGCTCATGAACGTCTCGAGTGTCATCTGCCCCTGGGCAATCTCGTCCAGCGCCTGCTCCCACAGCGCCGTCATCCCGGGGTTGGTCAGCGCGGTCGGTAACGCATCTATCAGTTCGCCGGCAATCGGCGTGGAAAGCAGGATTTTTCCCTTCTTCTCCAGGTAGCCGCGTTTAAACAGCGTTTCCAGGATACCGGCACGTGTCGCTTCAGTACCCAGCCCCGCGTTCTCTTTCAGCACCTTCTTCAGTTGCGGGTCACTGACGAACGCCGCAGCATTTTTCATGGCGGCGATCAGTGTCCCGTCAGTAAAATGCCCCGGGGGCTTCGTCTGCAGCGTTTTAAGCTCCGCGCCGGCAACCGCGACGGATTCACCTTTTACCAGCGCCGGCAGCCGGACATCATCCGTGTCCGCCGACTCCTCTTTCACCTCGCTCGCGTCATGCTGGAACAGAGCTTTCCAACCTACCACCGCCTCGACCTTGCCACGGGTGCGGAACAGTTGCCCGCCGATATTAAAGGTAACCTCAGTCACATCCACTTCATGTAACGGCAGAAACTGTGCCAGGTAATGCTGACGGATCAGCTGATAGACCTTCAGCTCATCGGCAGACAGCTTGCTCAAATCGAACGGCTGCTTAGTCGGGATAATCCCATGGTGCGCCGTGATTTTTTTGTCGTTCCAGATGCGGGAAACAAAGGCCCTGTCGAGCCTGGCCACACTTTCGCTCTGCGTTGGATCCGTGCGGGTAACCGCACTCAGCACATCGGCAACCTCTTCCCGCATCGATGTCGGCAGATAGCCGCAATCTGTCCGGGGATATGTGGTCGCCTTGTGCGTTTCATACAGCGACTGCGCGATACTCAGCACCTGGTTTGCGCTCATCCCCCACTTGCGTGAGCAAGCCTGCTGCAGCGTCCCCAGGTCAAAGGCCAGCGGCGCGGACTCTTTCTTGCGCTCGGTCCCTACCTCAAGCACAACGGCATGACCTGTTTGCTGACACAGCTGCACCACGGCCTGCGCCACATTCTGCTGAATACAGCGCTTCTCTTCATCACAGTAGTTGGCAGCCGGCACCCAGTTCGCAGGAAAAGTAATGCCATCCTTTTGCAGGTTCGCCCTGACTTGCCAGTACGGCTTGGAAATAAAGTTGGCGATTTCGCGGTCACGGTTCACGACCAGCGCCAGCGTGGGGGTCTGTACCCGCCCGATCGACAACACCTCGCCGTATCCCTGTTCCCGCGCCTTTAGAGTATAAAGTCGGGTCAGGTTCATCCCCGTCATCCAGTCAGCCCGGGCGCGTGCCAGGCCGGCCTCATACAGGGGTGCTGTCTTCTCGCCAGGGAGTTTGTTTGCCAGCGCATGCCGGATACTGGCCTCGTCCAGCGCAGACAACCAGAGCCGTTGGACCGGGCCAGTAAAGTGGCAATGCTCCAGTAATTCGCGTGCGATTACTTCCCCCTCACGATCCGCATCGGTCGCAATCACTACAGAATCAACCTGTTTGAGCAACCCACGGATGACCGCAAACTGCTCGGCAGTGTCTTTTTTTACCGTCATTTTCCACTGAGCAGGCACGATAGGCAGCACAGACTCCCGCCAGGGGTTACCGAACTGTTCACCGTAGGTCTCTGGCTGAGCCTGCTCCAGCAGGTGCCCGATGGCCCATGTCACGATGACGCCGGCGCCCGCCAGATAGCCCTGCTTACGCTGGGTCGCCCCGAGAATGGCGCCGATATCTTTACCCTGGCTGGGTTTCTCACACAGGTAGAGCTGCATCAGATAACCTCCCTCAGCCCTGACCTTTGGCAACCTGCTGCAGCTGCATCATCAGTCTCCCAAGGTAAGCGTCGGTCAGGTGCGACGCATCCGGTGAGCTGTATGTCACTTTCAGACGGCTGCCGGCACCGGACTTGACCACTTCGAGCTCAAGGCGATCATTGCCTTTCCATTCCTGCCCCATCTTGTAATAACTTCCCCGATTTGCTGACCAGACCGGGCGTGCTTCATCAATGGAGCTCGCGCTCCAGTCGCCGTGCTGATCACGCTGGCGCAGACTCTCAAGTTCCTCGGAGGAGATGAACTGATAATGACTTTTCAGGCGCGCCGCCGCGGTATCAACGTCCACCGGGAGGCTATAAGTATGATGCACATCCTGCCGGGGCCCGGAAATACCGGCCCGGGTCATCCAAGGCATGCCGCCCTCGCTGGCGCCGCCGCTGCCACCGGTTGCCAGGGAATGGGCAGCGTCACTGATTTTTTTGTTCCATTCACCCAATTCGGTGCCTGCGCACCCCGTTAACAATAACGCGGTGCAGAGTACACCTGGCATCAAAAAAGACTTTACCTGTCGATTCATACTCATGATTTAGCTCCTTTTTTTGAAGAGGTGGGCGATGTTGGCACAGAAGTTTTATTGAGTGGGGGCGAAAAAGCGGAACGCGATGTGCCAGACATAATGTCTGCGTCAGGTTCCCCCAGACGCTTGACCGCCTCCATACCAACCGGAGTTTGAAGGCGAATATCATCACGCGTTACAGCTACAGATCGGTACTGCTGCACAACCCCATAAACCTGCCGTACCCAATGCCCCCCCTGGCTCAGCAAGTCATCCCGCTTTTGACGAGAGATCAACCCATAGTGCCATGCCTGAAATGCTTTCATCGCAAGCTGATCAAAGCCAACGAGTAACCAGACACAACGATACCCGAGCGGAGTACGACTAAATACACCGATATTCAGCGGTGATACTGATGAGACTTCTGACATCGAGACCTGACCCGGCAAGCTGGATAAGACGTTATCAAGTTCTGCGACTGCGCGCTGCAATCGCGCGGTGCCACGTTCAATAGCCTGCTCCAACGACAGCATCGCGCCATCGGCATAAGGGTTGTCAGCGTTTGAATCAGCATTAATTTTCCCTGCTCGGGCGATGACCTGAGGCATGCTGACTATTTGTGGTTTATTTGACTCTTTCTCACGCTGCCGTCCCTCCCATAACAATATTGCATATTGTGTATGCAACTGGACGGTTAACGTCGATTTGAGCGCTCCTGCACGAGTTGAAGAGGGTTTGTTTTCTTTATTGCTTGATGAATCAACCATTTTAAGCATCCTGTTTAACTTATGTGTGGCTTGAAATAGTTGCGCCAGCTTGTCCCGGCAACAATCCAAAACTCTTTTTGCATGACGAACAAAAACTCAAAAGGCTATCCCGTTCACTTCTATCCATTGCTGCCAGTGGCAACGGCGCATGCTTTTTAACCAGTGCTGCCAGTAGCAGCAGTGCATACTTTTTAATCAGTGCTGCCAGTGGCAGCAGTGCGCGTTTTTTAATCAGTGCTGCCAGTGGCAGCACTGGTGTATTTTTAAATAACTTGATTATCTGCACTCACGACTCATTTTTTTGCCCGCATCATTTGCTGACGCAATTTGGCCACAACACCGCTTACATGTTCCCGCGACGCCAGGTGTTGACGGACCGGACCTGTTGCTTTTGCTGGCGCTGCAGAGCAAGGTATTTGGCGTCGCGGTACAGGCCCGGCAGGTTCTGGGGATTTTGCACTCGCATACAGCTCACCGTTTCGGGCGCGCTTGATGACCGCCAGTAGCCAGCCAGTGGGATTATTCAGGCTGCCTTTGGCCATTGCCTGCTCAAGACTCTCCAGCACCTGACGGGAAACTTCTGCAGGCAATGCCTTAAGCTGGACACCAATCTGGCGCTGATCATCCGTCGCGATGATGTTCTGCAGTTCGGCCGGCAACTCAGGTACGTACGTTGTTTTATTCACACTCTGTGTGAAAGAACGTACGTTACAGTTCGGTTTCGTTGATGCACCGTAAGTAACTGATTTCAGCATGAGTTCGGAAAGCGAACCCGGTGTTTTGCCTCCCTGTTTTACACTGAGTTCGGTATCCGAACCCGGTTTAATTTGACTTAGTTCGGTATCCGAATCCCGGGATTTTTTACTGAGTTCGGCGTCCGAACTGGGGGTATTTTCCTGTCGTTGAGACACTCTGACGGCCATCTGTTGCGGGGTTTGTGGCGACCCCAGCCTTTCAGCAATCGCCGCCATCTGGGAATGCTGATGACGCATTGTCGGATCATGCTGAATATCCGACAGTACCGACCAGGCCGTCTGGCTGACGGTGCGGTTTTTATGCGCGCAGCCCATGGCGACCGTATCCAGCCAGGTCGGATCCAATGTCTCCGCATCACGGGCCGAGAGTGGTTCATCGTGTTGGGCATAGATATTCCCCCGCACCCGCCCCTGGCCGTCACGCACACGCCGGCACAAACTGAGCCAGCCGGTCAGGCGTAACATCAGCAGCACGCGGCTGACGGTCTCGCGAGACGCCTTACCATTGAAGGGCGAGGCAAGCTGCAGCTGCAGCTCGTCATAGGTCGGGAACACGGCGCCCTGATTCTGTTGCGCGTACAGGCGGATCATAATCCACGCAGTTTTATCCAGCGGTGACAGACGGGTGTCCAGGAGCAACCGGCGGGGGATGGAGTCATGCACATTGCCCATGTACAGGAGACCGCTGCGCAGATTCGTGACATCGGGATTCCCCGCGTGCTTTTCCGCGCCTATTCGCTCCGCCAGGCGGGCATCCATTTGTTCGAGCGTAAAGGTGATCAGGCTGTCATCAGGTGTTTTGTTTATGCTCATCGATTTTACGCATCCTTTTACGCTGCTCCCACCCACAGGGCGAAGGCATCAAGCGGTTGTTGGCCTAACGGCACTCAGGCCTGTACCCGATACCAGGTACAGGGTGAATGTCATCACTTCCACAGTTCGTTGTTGTAGCGTTCATGGGTCAACAGCTCCCAGTCATCACCACTGTTTCGGCTGAGCAGTCGCCAGCTGGTACCGATATCAATCTTCATCCAGGCACGCCCGGGGGCGTGCTTGCCTTTGACATGAAGGTGCTTGTAGTTACGTTCCCCGCGGCGGAAACGCCTGACCTGCTCCTTCGCCTTTCTCTGGCAGGATGGCGGCGCCGAACGGGGAACCTGCAAACCCGGCATTAACATCACAGGCTTCATGCCAGCCTCCTTGTATTTCCTCCCGGCGTAGCGCGCGGCGTACGCACGGCCTGAATGGCTTTTTTGGCGGCCGCCGTCTGAGGGGCACCAAAGCTGCGAACGGCATTCCAGACAGCCGTCAGAGAAACATCCATCTGTTCGGCGGCCAGCATCATGACGTCCAGTCCATCGGCACTGGAGGCGTCATCGATGTCGGCTTTTTGCCACTGGCGCCACAATGCCGCGTTCTCGTCGTCGCTGAGCGCTGCACAGCGACCCTGGCGAATGTTGATACCGGTCATGCGTCGGCGGGCTGCAACTTCAACGGTCGAGAGGCCAAAATAGTGCTGCATCATTTCGATAGAGCCTCCCAACGCCAGTGCACGATCAATCCGCTGCATACGTTGCTGCTCACGGCGCGCATGTTGCAGCATCAGAGAAAAATTCTCGTGATGGATTTGGAAGGTCAGCACCGATACCGAGCTGTTCATGAGGTAATGCAGATCTTCAATGGTCAAACCGTGCAGCAGTTGCATCTCCTCCGTGGTCAGCCCCAGAGATTCACAGCGGCGGATATAGCCTGATTTAAGTTCCATTACGAGCTGAGTGAGCAGGCTGTTCGTCGCCTGAGACAAGCTATTACTCATAGTGAAGCCCCCCCGATTTCTGAAAAATATCTCGAAAAAACAGCAAACAAGCATGCCAGCAACACCATGGAAACGAACAGGAATGGCAACGCTGAAATGAAGTTTTTGCCCTTGTCCTTAAACCACGTTCTGGGATCAGGAACGTTGCCCATACCGAGAAGCAGGAACCAAAAAGCGAAGGCCTGCATTGTGAGAAGGTATAAATAAGGGTTCATGAATTGCGTCCTCCCTGATAACCAATGCCAGTGGTCACAGCCCCCTGAACACCCTGGTGTAAACGGGCGTTCTGGCCGGCTTCGAATCCACGTAAACGGGCAATATCATCACCGCGGCAGGTTTTCGGGGCGCGCGTTTGCAGCTCCCCCATCTTTTGGCTTTCCAGCCAGGCCCCCATCAGCTCGCATTCCTGTTCTGTCACGGTAAACGTCGTGATGACTCTCCGGACGCCGGCAACCCAGCCGGCACGAAACTGCTCAGCCCGGGCACGCCGCGTGCTCATTTTCAGGCGCTTATTCTGGGTTTTCAGGTAGTCTGCAGTAGCCTCTTTCAACTGCCGGCTCAGCACATCGAACGCATAAGCCGCAACGGCCGGCCGCTCACTAAAACCGTAGAACGTCACGTTGCGGCGCGGGCCAGACGCGGTATCCCGCCAGGAAAAATACAAACGGCATCCAAAGGCACGGGCAATCACCCACGCCAGGCCGGACATCCATTCAGGCAGTTTTTGTTTCGCTTCGGAAGGTGCTCCCTGGCTCGGTGCCGTCTGAATAGATGACAGGCTGGCGTCCAGCTCGCTGATACCGTATTTCTCCATCAGTTTTTGCGCCCGGGCTAACGCCAGTCCAGCCTCATGCGAATTACTGTTGCTGCGGGCCAGCTCAAGCAGTTTGCGCACCAGTTTCACCAGGCGCACCTGTCGTTGTGAATGGCTCATCAGGCTGTCTCCTCTGTTGCAGATAAGTCACGCTGCAGTTCACGCAGACGGCGTAAGACGCGAATAAGGCGCATCAATTTCACGGCATGAATATCGTCAAGCAACGGCCAGTCAGCAGCATTTTCCGACCCGATGAGGGCTTCATTGAGCGAGCTGGATGAGGCGCCGTCCGGGTTGTTGCCGGCAAGGGTCAGGAGTAACGCGGTGAAGCGAGAGGGACGTTCGGCAGTCAATGCGTAGCCGGCAGCCTGCAAGTCGGCTTTGTCGGCTTTGATTTCAGCCTCGCAGCCCGCCACTTCGGCCAGTTCGAATGCCAACCGGAAGGTGATCACCTGCAAGTGTTCGATATCGTCCTGCAGGGCAGAAATAGCCCAGATGGAGGAGACAGGCTCAAGTCCTACCTCAGCGAAGGGCACCTCTGCAACAGGGGCTGCAGGCTGTGTTTCGGTATTGTTGTGAGGGGCGGTCGACTCATGAGCGCCTGGCAGAGGGGCTTCATTGACGGTGGTATGCTCACCGCCTAAAACCGTTTCAACGTCACCCAACAACACAGAAGGCGCACCGTATAAATCTGGCTGAGTTTCAACACGGCGTTCAGTTTGAGTTGCAGGCGTTTCCTCTTCCTGAGCGTTCTGTGATTTATCATCGGCATCCCCTGTTGATTCATGCAACGCGCTGTCCAGCACCAAAGAAGAGCTTTCTCCCTGTACTTCAGGTATCGTCGGTCCGCCGATATTTCCCTGCTGCAGTGCTGGCGCCAGTTCGACAGTATTGCCTTCGCCTGACAGCTCAGGCGTTAATGCCGGCTCAGGCTCACCGAGGTGCTTGCGCCGGTTTTGCTCTTTGGGATCGAGCTCCAGTAACCAGCGGTCATAATTGAGCAACGGGTGTGGCAACGCGTTGATGAGCGCACCAATCAACTCATCACGGAACATATCCAGCGAATAGTCCTCGGGCGAATCAAAATGGCTGCATACATCACCGAAAACGGTATCAAATGGCTGCTTTGGTTCTTGGGTAATACAGTGCTTCTGCCAGGTGGTTTCAGCATGAGATCGCATAGCCAGCAACTGCAGAATTTGTGGACGCCCCAGGCCTGTCTCCAATAAGTGAGGCATATAGGGATACAGGTACTGCACCGCATCCTCCATCCTACTGATACTGGAATTATGGACGGGGTAACCTTGTGCGGTAAGAAGTGTCGAGAGTTCACGCAGTGAGACGGCTTTCCCCAACTCCGCTTCATATAAAGCCCGGGCCTGTCGAATGCCAAACGCTTTTTCAATGAAGCTCAGATCACCACGCACCTCATTCTCGGCAAGATGACCAATCACGCAGGATAATCGTCCTGGCCAGGGCTTGAATACACAAGAGAAGCGATAAAACCGTTCTTCTCCCGTTTCCTGCCAGAGCTCGGAAAGAATGGCATAACGCGTATTGCCTCCATCACTGAAAAAATAACCCAGCTCTGGACGTTCCGGATCACGAGTCACCTTCGGTACCGTATCGAGACCTCGAGCTAGAATTGATGACTTAATTTCCTCATATCTCGGATTACGCGAGGTTCGTGGGTTATCCGGATTCGGGTTCACTTCATCCAGGGTCAATACCAACGGCATTTCACTGACGGGGGTTTCCGCCAGCACAGGGGCTAAAGGTTGCGTGCCTGCTGCAGTCTTGCCCTGCTGGAGCAAAGCACTGTTCAGATCGAGGATCTTGGGTTTAGTACGCGCCATGGTTACGCCCTCCCCGAGTATTGGTCATACTGACCATCGTGGAAGTCACTGAACGCGGTGAATTGCCCTTCAAACTTGACGCGAACGGTGCCCGTTGCCCCCTGACGCTGCTTACCAATGATAATTTCTGCCGTGCCGGCATCATCAGAGTCAGCGTAATAGACCTCATCCCGGTAGATGAAGGCGATCACATCGGCATCCTGCTCCAGCGCACCAGAGTCTCGCAGGTCACCATTAAAGGGACGTTTGTCAGCACGGCTTTCCAACTGACGGTTCAGCTGAGATAGCGCCACAACGGGACAATCAAGTTCTTTGGCCAGCGCTTTCAGACTGCGGGAAATTTCTGAAATTTCCTGGGTGCGATTTTCCTGTCCAGGGCAACGCATCAGTTGCAGGTAATCGACCATGATTAAACCCGGATTACCATACAACCGGGTATAGCGCCGTGCCCTGGAACGCAGCAGTGCGGGGGTCAAATACGATTCATCGTCAATAATCAGGCGGTTTTCCAATGGCAACAACCGTTCCATCGCTTTGGAAATACGCGCCCAGTCTTCATCATCCAATTGGCCGCTGCGCAGCCTTGAAAGTTCAACCCGCCCGTCAACAGCAATCAGGCGTTGCAGCAACTGCTCGCGCGGCATTTCCAGGCTAAAGAAGAATGCAGGTTTCTCCGTGCCTCGAAGTGCGCCGGTGTAGACGCTCAACGCAAAGGCGGTTTTACCCATCGATGGCCGTGCCGCAACCAAAACCAAATCCCCCGGTTGCAAACCACACGTCATCACATCGAGCTCAGAGAAGCCGGTCGGGGTGCCGGTGATACTATTACCGCCATTCACCGTTTCCAGATAGGTCACGACAGCATTCAGCCCATCGGTCAGGCTGACATTCTGCTGTGACTGTGTTTGTTCCGAGAGCTGGAACAATTGCTGTTCTGCCCTTTCGGTCAGGGCGGCAGAATCTGCACGAGGATTGGCAGCATCAGCGCTCAATTCACGCCCGAGCTGCAACAGGCTACGCAGTCGACTGCGTTCAGCGACAATCCCGGCATAGGCGACAATATTGGCTGCGCTCGGTGTGTTTTTAGACAACTCAGCCAGATAGGCAAAACCGCCGACCTGCTCGAGCTCACCGTTTTGTTCCAGTGACTCATGGAGCGTAATCAGATCAATCGGCTGCTGAACAGCCATCAGACGAGCCATCGCCTGGAAAATGCGACGATGTACCGCCAGATAAAAATCACGATCTCCAACTAATGGCAGAATGTCATCCCAACGCTCGTTATCCAGCATCAATCCGCCGAGAACGGCCTGTTCGGCATCCGAAGAATAAGGAATATGCATATCAACCATGGCGCACCTCCGATCCTTCACCGTCAGTTGTTAACGGGTGCCCAAGAAAAGTCGGGCAGCAAGAACAGACACCCAGCCCAGTTTCACGATTGACCTTGAGCCAACTGCATGGTTTGCTGTTTTTATCCAGGCAAGCATGGCCATCTGTACAACCGCACCCTACGCAAGTTGCCTCTTTTAGGTGCGTATTCTCGGCATCGGCGCCACAGATGTACTCAAGTACCGCGGCGGCCTCATACGGAGCCTCGGCCATTTCGTGAAGACATTCGGCATCATAGAAGCTGGCAGCATGATTGGTTTTTGCCATCATCAACGCATGCATTTTCAGCATGCGGCGCAGCGCATTCTCCGTGGTTTCCAAATTACGGTTAAGCACATTGACGTAAGCCAGTAGCTGTGGTGCTGCAGCGGCCAGATAACCATTAGCCCGTTGCTCATCAAGACTCACATCACGGCTCCCACCGTTATCCGACCAGTGCTCAAGCCCAAGTTTTTCCCAGTCTGGAACAATCGCGACATTAGGGATTTCCACATGCTCGAAGCCGTTGACATCCACGACAGTGACGCCATCGCTATAGAGTTCAAGAACCTTCCAGGGTGCAGGTGCGGCTAACTCGCGCTGTTCATTAAGAAAGGTCACTAGCTGTTCAATATTCATTGATTTGCCTCCAGACGCAGAACGTCGAAGTCGGCAACCCAGTGAGGGAACAACTCGCAGGCCAGCTCATACATAGTGTCCGCAGCAGCGAGCGTTGATGTACGTGTGGTGGTTCTTTCAAGACGATGAACAGGTTGGCCGGAAGCATGCCCCATTTTGTAAATTTCAAGCTTGGGAATGATGGTGTCGAGAAGGGAGACGTCGAAGGTATCTGCACGCAGATACTGCCCGTTTGCGATAATGCCGCGCAGACTGTCCAGAGTCTGCCAATCCAGATTAGTGTACTCCATGCAGTTCGTCAGAATACGGATACGCGGTAACGCAATACCGTAGCTGGTCAGCGGCAATAATCCTTCCATCAACCCCAATGTGCCACGCAGAAACTCACGCGTATCCGGCAGTATAGGCTTGATAACACCGACAGCGAACTCCGTACTGGCAACCAGAATCAGTTCGAGCATCACAGACGCCGCACCTTTGGAGTCAATGATGATGACGTCGTACTCGTTGAACAAAGGGTGCTGCAGAACATTCTTCAGCCGCATACGACCATCAGGGGCATGCAACATGGCAGAGGATAAACGGTCGTGGGGATCGTTGGAAACGACGATGTCTAAATTTGGGATAACAGAACGGGAGATGATTTCTTCGGGATGATTGAGATCGACTGTCTTCATCAACAGTTCATACAAACCGTTGGGGGCTTCATATTCCAGGGAGAAAATGCTGCTTGCGGTGGGTTGGGAGTGGTCACCATCGATGAGGAGAGTTTTTTTACCTGCATCGGCAAGGAAGCCGGCAAGGTTGGCGCTTTGAGTGGATTTACCTTCGCCCCCTTTGGTTGAGACCATAGGGATAACGCGAGGCTTAGTACTGACAGAAGCAGTAGTGGCTTTTGTGACGATATTTTCCATGTGTACACTCGAATAAAGTATTCGATGAGTACAAATTCGATGCAGAAACTAATTTCACACTGCGATAATTCAACTTGCTAGCGAAGAGAGGATTGAAAATCCCCGTGTCCTTGGTTCGATTCCGAGTCCGGGCACCATATTCAGAATAACCCGCCTATGGCGGGTTTTTCGCTTTCTGGGATACGGACTCTCCATCGAACTGCGTTCGATTATTCGGTCTGAAGACCTCACCCTGCGGGCCAGCGCTGAAGCGCTGTTCAACACGGCGCCAGCGCCGGTTGTCCGAGTCCGGTCGCCCTATTCAGAAGAACCCGCCTATGGCGGGTTTTTCGCTTTCTGGAGTACGGACTCTCCATCGAACTACGTTCGATTATTCGGTCTTAAGGCCTCACCCTGCGGGCCAGCGCCGAAGCGCTGTTCAACACGGCGCCAGCGCCGGTTGTCCGAGTCCGGTCGCCCTATTCAGAAGAACCCGCCTATGGCGGTTTTTCGCTTTCTGGGGTACGGATTCCCCATCGCTTCATCCGATGGGGTGTAACTTCGCATTACAGGTGGACTCTCTCGAAAGAGCGCCCCCAATCCCCAACTACCCGAACATCAAACGAACGCGTTCATATTCCGTGTTTATTGAGTGTTTTATTGTCGAACGGTGATGGGAGACAGTTACGAACATATAACCGCATCCCATTGTTAAATAATAATATATTGCACAAAAACTAGGAACATTCCGAATAAAAACGACATTACTGTCAATTCATTCATATAGGGCTATGCTGAATTTTACCCATTGATAAGGCATTTTTAACCTATTCCGCTGCCAACACGAAATAATGGAGGATCCGGCGACAATGGCCATTGATATGTATATGAAAGTTGAAGGAATGACGGGCGAGTCCCAAGACAGCAATCATAAAGGATGGACCGACGTACTTTCGTTTAACTGGGGCGCTTCACAGCCAGGAAATATGGCTGTTGGCGGCGGGGGTGGCTCCGGAAAAGTGAATTATCAAGACCTCCGTATTCAAGCCCTTATCGACAAATCTACGCCCGCTATTCTCAAATATTGTTCCAGTGGAAAACATGTCGCGAAAATCGAGCTTTCCGTATGCAAAGCGGGCGGCAACCAGGTGGAGTATTCCAAAATCGTTCTCGAAGACGTTCTGGTGACGCAAACCGATTTTAACGGTGTAGGCCAAAATGATGCGATCGTGGTTGATTACGCCTTCCAGGCGTCAAAAGTCACCATGAGTTACTGGGAACAAGGCAGCAGCGGCACTAAAGGCGCGGAAAGCAAATCTGGTTGGGATATCAAGCAGAATAAAGAGAGCTAAGCGCATTCTGGCACCTAACAATACGTTAATGATCGGGTGATAAAATCATGGCAATGGATATGTTTTTAAAAGTTGAAGGCATTAATGGTGAATCGAAAAATGCGAATCACAAGCAATGGATCGATGTCTTTTCCTTTAACTGGGGCGCGCGACAGCCTGGCAATATGGCCGTTGGCGGCGGCGGCGGTGCGGGTAAAGTGAACTTTCGCGATCTGACCGTACAGGCTCTGATAGATAAAGCGACACCTGCCTTATTGAAATACTGCTCGGCCGGTAAACATCTCGCCAAGGTGCAGTTGTCTCTTTGCAAAGCCGGTGGGCAGGAAGTGGAATATACCCGCATTACCCTGGAAGATGTATTGGTGACTCATACCGACTTCATCGGTGTCGAGCACGGTTCCACGCTAGGCATTGAGTACTCTTTTCAGGCCGGTAAAGTGTCGATGGAATACTGGGAGCAAGCGAAGCAAGGTAATAAAGGGGCTTCGGTGCAGATGGGCTGGGATATTAAGCAAAATAAAGAAAGCTAATCATATTACGGTGCATATCGTAATGACGGGGGCGTTATGGCATTTCCTAAGTCACATGAAATTCTAGCTCTGACATCGCAACACGAATCGAATAATCGGGTGTCAGCCAACTTTTTGACCCGCGAGATTTTAAATGAGGCGCTGATCCTCGTCAGGTCTCTGTCACCAGAAGAAGTCTTTCGATTAACAAAAACGGAGACCGGCCAGATCGCGTTTACGCTGGGTGAACTCAAAGATGAAAACAACCGCCGGTTGACAGCCAATACTATTGAGTCAGGACAACGACCAGGCGGAAGAATTAATCACCTGGATAACCGAATTAATGTCTCTTTTCCCGGAACCTCATGGCAAATGGGAGCCCGTGTTCAGCATTTTGAGAATATCGCATCGAGTACCGTAGGCGGGGCCGGTCTGGTTTTGATCGCGGGATTATGGACGGGAGCCGGTTCTGGCGTTGGCAGCATTTTAGGCCGAAATGCCGCCCAGCTCGCTGTAGTGACAGGCACTTATTTGGGTAAACGCTTCGTGACCAATAAAACCATGGTCGTGAATCAGATGGCGGCGCATATCAAAAACCTTGCCGATATGTTTAACTCTACCCACAATGCCTTTAATGATTTCAAGTTTGAAAGCACAGCCAAACGCGCACAATACAGCCCCGATCCTCAAGCAGAGTACCCTATTACATTTGAACAAAAAGTCACGGATAATAATGCAGTTCCTGCTAACTATGCCGAGACCATTCAGGCCATCGTGCGCCGTTTTGTAACGGGAACCTACGAGCGTGTAGATATCGTCGGCCAGGGCGATATGTTTATAAAAGTTTTTTTCAGCGATGGGGAACTGGACATTTCGAAAGCCCAGTATGACTATCTCAGCAATTTGAAGCTCCCGTGATTGATCAACCTGGCAGGTCTTCACGCTTGTGGCGCAACGGTAGCCATTCAGTCCAGGGGGGCAAAAATGCCTCGAGCTGACCAAAAGATTTTTATTGTCGGTAAGAATGGTCAATGATGATGACAAGGCAGATTGCCGGATCGGATTCAACCGTTGCGCCAGCGTGGCCAGGTTTTTCACACTCGCCTCGAGCAAGCGTCCTCTCCGGCCAGCCTTTGCCCGGCATTAATTAAACGAACCCTAACACCGGTAGTTAACGCGAACCATCCGCGCCCATAGGGTGATGCAACTCGGGGTAAAATATTGCCATTCGGGGGGCAACAAGAAGAGATAAAGGTACAGAAGTGTGCGTATCACCTTAGTGAAAGAGTGTGATACCCTGCCGCAAAAAACAAAATAACACATTGAATTTAATGATAAAAACCAAATCACAACGCGCAGATTTCATAATTTCACTTCCGATTTCATCTTTGCAAAAAGCATCCTGCCTCTAATATCACGTTATTTCACCTTCCCCGTGCCTATTTTAAGGCTATTCTAAGCAACGAATACACCGATCCCGGCAATGCAATGGCATAGACACCAGATAAGCAGATAAGAACTCATACGGTGGGCATCCTCCCTGGTGGCCGTTTTCATGGCTTGATGAATCAGGGAGAGATCGGATTTTTACTTAGGAATATTCATTAAATACACGCGCAAAACCTTCATAGGAATTTTCATGGAAAGAAATACACCCGTAACCTTTACCTAATGCGCTACCGAATTCTAAACGGGTATTTAAAAGTGCGGTATTTTTGGCCTGCACACCGTTTAATTACATTTAATTCGTGAAGCTTACTTATAAGAAAAAGGCAGCCTGGTTGCTATAAGCCACCCTATCTGCGGCCGTATTTCTGGGTATTATTCTCATTATACTGGAGCTTATTAATGAATCAGCATTTGGATATCATCGGTATTGGCCTTGGCCCGTCGAATCTTAGCCTGGCAGCCTTAGGAAGTGAAATAGAGGGATTTACGGGACAATTCCTTGAACGCAAACCTCATTTCTCCTGGCACCCAGGGATGATCCTGGCGGACTGCAGTATGCAGACCAACTTTTTAAAAGATTTAGTGAGCGCGGTTGCCCCAACCAATCGCTACAGCTTTCTCAACTATCTGGTAAAAAACAGAAAATTTTATCGTTTCCTGACGACGGAGCAGCGCACCGCATCGCGCGAAGAGTTCGCCGATTACCTCACCTGGGCCGCCGCCGGGATGGGATCATTGGCATTCAATCAAGACGTTCAGCGGGTCGAATTTGACGATCGGCAGCGCCAGTTCGTGGTGACAACCTCGAATAAGGTCTTCCACGCCAGGCACGTAAGTATCGGTATTGGCAAGAAAATAAAGCTGCCTGATTGCGTGACAACGCAAAGCGATCGCTGTTTCCACGCCAGCGAAATGATGCTGCGCAACCCCGATCTGACCGGCAAACGCGTGGCGATCGTCGGTGGCGGCCAGAGCGGCGCAGACCTGTTCCTCAATATTTTTAAAGGGGAATGGGGGCAACCGGAGCAGCTCGACTGGATATCGCGCCGCAACAACTATAATGCGCTCGATGAAGCGGCCTTTGCCAACGAATACTTCACGCCCGATTACGTCGAGAGCTTTTACTCACTGGATAGCGCGGCCAAACGGCATATGCTGGCCGAACAGAAAATGACCTCAGACGGCATCACCAGTGAGTCGCTGCTAGCGATTTATCGCGCCATGTACCACCGCTTCGACGTCCTGCGCGAGAAATTATGGGTGCGCCTGCTGCCCAGCCGTTCGCTGACGGCCGTGAAACACACGCTGGATAACGCCTACCAACTCGAAACGCGTCATCATCTCGATCACGGCGAAGAAGCCTTCAAGGCGGACGTGGTGATCTTTGCCACCGGTTATCAATCGGCCACGCCAGAGTTCCTTGAACCTTTGGCCCACCGCTTACTAACCACTGCGGAGGGCGAATACCGCATCGCCCCAGACTTTACCTTTGAGTGGGAAGGCCCGGCGGAGAACTGCTTATTCGCCATGAACGCCAGTATGCACAATCACGGCATTGCCGATCCGCAGTTGAGCCTGATGGCGTGGCGGTCGGCTCGCATTCTTAATCGGGCGTTAGACCACAAGCCATTTGATCTGGGAACAACGCCGACAGCCATTCAATGGCGCAGTGAAAGCGCACCACCCGCGTTTTAAATACAAGAACGACTTAATCATTGTCACTACGCTTTGATGGAATTACGTATATGAAAAGACAAGTCATTAAATTTATTACGAAGCAGTTGGCCGTATTGGCCCCCGAATTCAAGGCCAGATTGCTCTACAAAAAAGCATTTGGCAAACCGTTAAACTTACAGGCGCCGTCCACCTGGAATGAAAAGATCAATCACCTGAAATTGAATGGCTATAGTCACAATGCGTTGGTGAAGCAGTGTGCAGATAAATATGCGGTAAGACAGTACATCAAAGATCAAGGGTGCGAAGAGATCCTTAATGAATTGTACTTTGCCTGTGATTCAGTAAACGATATTCCGTGGGACGCATTGCCGGATAAGTTTGTGATCAAAGGGAATCACGGTTCCGGGTATAACCTGATTTGCCAGAATAAAAAATTGCTGAATATCAAGAGCGCAAAAAAATTGATCGACGCTTGGATGAAAGACGATTATTGGAAAACTTATGTAGAGCTCAACTACAAAGGGATACAAAAAAAGATCATTGGGGAGAAATATATCGAATCGGCCAATGGTCACGGACCTGAAGACTATAAAATCTATTGTTTCCGCGGTGTACCTTACTGCACGTTGCTGTGTGTCGGCAGAGAAACCGGGTCGCCGAAGTATTACTTCTTTGACAAAGATTTCAAGTTTCTGTGCTACAGCGATGACTGCCTGGCCTTGAGCCAGGAAGAAATAGACGCCTTCGTGAAGCCAGAAGGCTACGATGAGCTGTTTGAGTACGCCTCACGCTTGTCCGCGCCCTTCGAGTTTGTTCGCGTTGATTTCTACATCTCCAAAGGCCAGATCATTTTCGGCGAATTGACCTTTACCCCATCCGCCGGGCTGGATACGGATATTCTGCCGCCAACCGATGTTTTGCTTGGCGAGATGTTGACGTTGCAACAGCACTGATTTTCACCTGGTCCCACATCCCACAGTGAAGATCGGCTGCGCCTGAGGATAAATACCGGCCGGCCTTTTTGCAGCCCGCGGGCCGGTATTGCCCTGAGGGATATCGGGCCGATGACCTCGCCTGTTCATGCCACCGTTACAGCAAAATCTCTGCTGCCTATCCCTGGCAGCCCACACCCGACCCAAATGCAATACGCCAGTCAGATCACATAACCATTTGAAAAACAATGGTATTAAATGATTAATAAGAATCACTTACATATTTATAATAAAATGTTCTATATGTATAGGAAGCTATAATATAAGATACAGGAAAGTTTCCCTGGTGTTGTTGTGTGTCTTTGCCCTATTTTATAGGGCTTTTTTCGCTAAAAATCGTTGATAACCGTGTGTTTTTACCTACCTTCACCATTTCCCCCTCCATAAAAACCATAACCATTTCTAATTAATTGTAATCCCTCTTATTCCTGACTTACCAATAATAACAATGAGTTGCTATTAACCTGGCAAAGCAACGGCTGGCAGCGCTTCGCGACCGGAATGCCCGCCCTAAAGGTAGGTTTTTACCGGGCGCGAACGGATGCTACTATCGGCCTTTTTCGAGGATGTTGATCCGCATGTTATTGTCCAACCGGCATTTTATCTCCGCGCT
Organism: Serratia sp. CY47444; assembly: GCF_052168635.1. Lineage (NCBI taxonomy): Bacteria > Pseudomonadati > Pseudomonadota > Gammaproteobacteria > Enterobacterales > Yersiniaceae > Serratia > Serratia sp. CY47444. Next base: position 68,722 of record NZ_JBJNMH010000016.1, on the reverse strand, counting down.
TCTGGCGCTCGCCATCGGCCTTTGGCTGCCGGGCTCCGTGATGGCCAGGCCCGATTTGGAACGCAAGATCGGCACTACCGTAGCCGATAGCGATACTGCGGATTACCGCTTCAGCGATCTGCGATTCACCTCCGCCGATGGCCAACGGCATTATCGTGTTCGCATCGCCCAACCGCGTCAGGCGCCTGTGCCAGACGGCTATCCAACGGTTTATTTCCTCGACGGCAATGCGGTGCTGATGGAGTTGAACGCCGCCTTACTGGCCAAATTGGCAGCAACGAAGCGGCCACCGGTGCTGGTGATGATCGGCTATGACAACGATCTGCGCATCGATGCCGCCGGCCGCACCTACGACTATACGCTCCCTCTGCCGGCAGGCATGAAGAAACCGCCGCGGGCCGTCGGGGGCGCGGATGCGTTCCTGCAATTGATTGAGACCCAGATCAAACCGGCGATCGCCGCCAAACTGGCGGTCGATCCTCAGCGGCAAACGCTGTGGGGGCACTCCTACGGCGGGCTCTTCGTTCTGCATACGTTGTTCACCCATCCCACCGCCTTTCAGCGCTACATCGCCGTGGAACCCTCGCTGTGGTGGGGCGACGGCATGATCCTGCAAGAAGCACAGCAGATGACAGAACGGCGCGCGGCGCCGGCGGCCAGGTTGCAACTGTGGGTTGGCCTGGCAGAACGCGATCGGGCTGCCCCGCCCGGCGTGAAGAGCCCCGCTCTGCCGGCGGACGCAACGCGTTTATTGGCCGAACACCTGGCACAGCTCGACGGTCTCACCGTCGGCTATCGCGAATGGCCTGCCCTGGGACACGGCGCCATGCTGGGTGCGGCCATCGAGCCGGCGCTGGGCAGCGTCATTGCAGAGGACTAAATCAGCGGATCAGAAGCTATCGGCCATATTTTCATCTGCGGCGCATATCTTCTGATAAGAAGAGTGTTTACTATCTGAGACAGAGAATGGCGGGCGCGGGTGGGGGCGTCAAAAAACAAAGTGGCTCCCCCGTCGGCAAGTGAGCTTGCTCTATCCGGTGGAGCCATACAGTACTGCAGTTTTCCCGGTGGGGCCCTGGTGAGGCGCAAGTAGGAAAAGATGGTGTTAGCAGGGCATTTCAGCGTTTTAATACCGCCTGTTTCACTATTTTCTTCTCCCTGTGGCACCTACTATAAGCGGCCTCTCACCTGGCGGAAAAGGGTGAAAACCACCCTTGAAATACATTAATGAAAGTGATATTAGAAGCGGTTAGGGCGAAAGCGCCTAGTTCAGTTTTGAATAATTAAATCAGGGAATTATATTAAAAATGAATATTAATATCACCGACAAACCCAACCCGCAGGATGAAGAGTTCGTTATCGACAGCCTCTGGGCTCACAACCATAAAACCCAGCCCGTAGACATTCACCCACTGTTCCTGACCGTCACTGACGACAACCAGCAGATCGTCGGTGGCCTGGTCGCACGCACCTGGTGGGGCGGCCTGGAAGTGCAGTATCTGTGGGTCGGCGATCAATGTCGCAAAAGCGGTTACGGCCGCCAGCTGATGCAACTGGCCGAAGAAGAAGCCCGCAAGCGCGGTTGCCATATGGCCTATGTCGATACTTTCGATTTCCAGGCCCGAGGCTTCTACGAAAAACTGGGCTACCGGGTCTACGGCGAGCTGGGCGACTACGCGCATCGCCACACCCGCCATTACCTGGCTAAAAGCCTGTAACGCGGCCTGAGCGGCGCAGAGGTAGGTATGGATTCATCGCATAAAAATAATGAATCTTATTTTAAGGGCCTCATCACCATGATGGAGCACCTGAGCGAGCCCTGGGGCATCAAAGACCAGCTGTCCCGCCACCTCTATATGAACCGTGCCGCTTATCTCTATACCAATACGCCGCTGAATTTCGACGTCGCCGGCAAATATGACCACGAATTCCCCGCCGACTGGGCCGACTCCGCCGCCGACTTTATCGAGCATGACAAGATGACCGAAGCAGCGCGCGATCGGGTCACGGTCATAGAAACCCACTACTGGTACGGCAAAGACAGCCTGACGCCGTTTATCAGCGAAAAGCTACCGGTGTACAACGATGACAAACAGGTGATTGGCGTGATCTGGAACGCCAAGCCGATGAACAGCCTGTCACCGCTGAAATACATCAATCAGCAAAAACCCAGCGTGTTGACCACCGAAGTCAATAACGAGCTGTTCACCCGTGCCGAACTCGATGTCATTTTTCTTATGCTGCAACGATTTACGGTAAAAGAGATCGCAAAAATCTATAACGTCAGCAATAAGACCATCGAAAACCGCATTTATAACATTTACCAGAAGGCCAACGTGCATACTCAGCAACAATTTGAGGAATACTGCAAATACGCCAATCTGGATAACTACATTCCCGATCGCCTGATAACCAAAGGCATTCAGTTTATTTGAACCGCAAGGAAGATCTCACCGTGATAAAGATCGAAGATTATCCGCTCACCCGGGTGCCGCAGGATAAAAGAGTCTCGTTTTTAAGCGTGGCCATCGTGCATATGGGCATGTTGACCGCGCTGGACCAGTTCATGCTCGGCGCCGTACTCGGCAACTCCATGACGCTGATTGACGCTTTCACCGCCATTTTCGTCGGCAGCCTGATCTTCGGCGTGGTGACCTACGGCCTGGGGCTGGCGGGCATGCGTGAAGGCATTTCCGGCAGCCTGCTGGCGCGCTGGTGCGGCTTCGGCCGTCTGGGCTCGGTGCTGATCGGCGTGGTGGTGGCCGTCAGCCTGCTGGGATGGTTCGGCATTCAGAACGCCATTTTCGCCAAGTCGCTCGACTTCGCGCTCGGCAATAAGCTGGGCTTTGGCTTGGCCGCCGGGCTCTCGGGCACGCTGTTGACTATCCTGGTGGCATTCGGTTTCAAGGCGCTGCGCATCGCCGCACGTATCGCGGTGCCGATGTTCATCATGCTGGTGGCCTTTATTTCAGTGACCGCGCTTTCCGGGCATAACCTGCAGGAGATCATCCAGCTGGCGCCGCCGGGTGAACCGCTGACCATCAGCGCCGGCATCACCATCGTCGTCGGCGGCGCCATCGTGGCCAGCCTGATGACCCCCGATCTGACCCGTTACTCCAAAAACGGCAAGCACGTGCTCGGCGTCACGCTCTTCACCATCATCGCCGGCGAGTTCGTGGTAAACGGCCTGGCGATCCTGATCGCCAAAACCCTGGGCACCGCGGATGTAGTCACCATCATGTCACAAGCGGCCGGCGGCGCCGGTTTGCTGGTAGTGGTGTTCTCCACCCTGCGCGTCAACGATCTCAACCTGTATTCCTCTTCGCTGGGCATCGTCAACGCGGTGGAAGGCATCACCGGCAAAAAGCTGAAGTACACCTACACCACGTTGGTGATCGGGATTCTGGGCACTACGCTGTCGGTGCTGGGCATTCTCGACCGCTTCGTCGACTTCCTGACGGTGCTTGGCGTGGTCTTCCCGCCGATTATCGGCATCATGTTGGTGGACTATTACCTGCTGCGCAGCCACCGCAAGATCCTGGACGAGAGCCGCCGCATGGGCCAGTTGCCGAACGAAACGCCAACCATCGGCTGGGCGGCGATCGTCGCCAGCATCGCCGGCGGCGCCGTTGGCCTGGCGACCGAATGGGGCGTACCGACCATCAATTCCCTGGTAGCGGCCAGCCTGCTGTATTGGGTGCTTAAACTGGCCTTCAGTCGGGCGCAAAAACCGCTGGCCTCGCAGAAGTCTCTCTGATTTTCGCGCACGCGGTAATGCACTCCTCCGGTATCGGGGGAGTGTTTGACGCTCGAAAAGGGGATTCAATGCAAAAGATGGGGCCGATCGCGCAGACAAACGGCCGTGATGTTTAGGGTCCCTGGTGTCGGTAGCAAGCTATCCATTTATGCTCAGAGTGTGGCAATGCCCCCTCTGAGCTTTTTATTATAAAAACTGTCGGCTTCCGTATTTTGATCGTAAAGAAAAACTTCAGCTTGCATGAACAGTAGCCCATGAAATCGGCTTTGGTCAACATAAAAGTAAACACAAAACCGGCTTTTGTGTTCACTTTTCTATAAGTAAAACCTAATCAATTGATTTGCACGGCTTTATCTTTCTCGCAGAGGAAGCAGGCTACCCCCGCTGACATCACTGCGCTAAACGGCTGACGGTAAACAATAATTACCGCTAATAATCAGTTCGTTACCCGCTCGTCTGCGCCTTTTTATCTGGACAACGCCAATGCGTAAGATATAGTGAAGCCTGCGTAATGTTTGTAAGGACAGCCAATGAAAACCACCAACGCACAGCGCAAAATCAACATCATTAAAAATATTGAATATCTGATGCGTACCCGCGGTGAAACCAAGGCTTCCTTTTCCAATCGCAGCGGCCTGACGCGCACTACCCTCTACAAAATTCTTGACGGAAGAGTGAACAACGTTCAGCAATCCACCGTGAATCGGATCTCCGACTTCTTCGGTGTCTCCTGTGAAGAGATCGAAGACTACGATCTGGAAAAACTGGAGCTGCTCAACGAAACGCTGTCCACCGAAGGCAACAAGAACCCTTCCGCCATTCCGGTGATCCCCCAGTCGCGCTATCTGGCCGTCTCGCAGCGCAAGATCGGGCAGTTGGTCACCGAGTTTCCTCTGACTTATTTCTTCGGCGATGAGTCGAACATGTTGGCAATAAAAATAGAGACCGAAATTAAAGGGTCATTTATTCCCGGCGAGGTCATCATCATCAAAAGGCCGCCGGTACTGATTTGCGATTCACCTTTGCTGTATCACTCGGGAAAACGCGGCTTCTTTGTGGTTGACGACAAAGACAGCGAAAGCATGGACAAACGCCCTCAGGACACCGTGCAATTCCTGGGTTACATCGTTGGAGAAAGGTTATAAATGGAACCGAATCAGAAGTTCAAGCTGTTGGGCTTCACCCGGCATGGCACCATCGCGGCCAATGTCATGGTATTGGCCACCGGCAAAACCATTACCATGGGGCTGAATGAGCTGGCCGACAGCGAAATATCAGAAGATCTGAGCCGGCACGAGCTGCAGGCGCTGTACCGCAAACTCTATGGCGATAACCAACAAAAAACCGCCTACGAGCTCAGCGATCGCCACGAACGCTCCTGGTACGCCTACCTGATTATTACCGTGGCGCTCAGCGTGATTTATATTTTCTCAACGCTGTGCGGCGTCAAGCCGATCCAAATCCCGGTGCTGAATCTCATCACGCCGCCGGCGATCTTCATCTACCCGCTCACGTTCATTCTGGTGGACATACTTAACGAATTCTATGGGTTGCGGCTGGCTCGGCGCACCATCATCATCTCGTTTATCGCCAACCTGACCTTCGTCCTGGGGGTCTGGGTAACAACGCTGGTGCCGAGTATTCCGCAGTGGGAGTACAGCGAGACCTACAACGGCATCGTGCACAGCATCATGGCGGTGCTGGTGGCCTCGTCGGCGGCCTATCTGATCTCCGAGAACGTCAACTCCTACCTGCTCTGCAAAATCAAAGAGTTGACCAACTCCCGCTACCTGTTTGTGCGCGTGATCACCAGTACCGTAGTGGCGTCGGCCATCGACAGCGTGGTGTTCTGTACGCTGGCGTTCTACAACGTGCTGAGCTGGGACATCATCAAAACCATGATCCTGTCGCAGTTCCTGATCAAGGTGGTTTACGCCCTGCTGGGCGTCGGGCCGATCTACGCCACCCGCAGTCTGTTTAACCGCTACATCAATACCGAACAAGCAAAGGGCAATGAATATGCATATCCAAAAGCAAGATAAGATCACCCATCTTGGCGCGAACTCCGATTATCCGGATCAATATGCACCCGCATTGCTCGAAGCCCTGCCGCGCGCGCGCGGCCGCGATCTGATCGGCGTGGACGAGCAGCAGCTGCCATTCAGCGGCTTCGATCTGTGGACCGCCTTCGAGTTGTCGTGGCTCAACGGCAAGGGCAAACCGGTGGTGGGCATCGGCGAATTTACCTTCCCGCACTCTTCTTCCAACCTGATCGAATCCAAATCGTTCAAGCTGTATCTCAACAGCTTCAACCAAACGCGCTTCGACAGCGTGGAACAGGTGAGCGCCGCCATGCAGAAGGATCTGTCGCAGGCGGCCAATGGCCAGGTCACCGTCAAGCTTTATCCGGGTTTGGAAGGTTACCCCGCGCAGATCGATCGTCTGCCGGGCATCAACATCGACGATCTGGATATCGCGGTCGACGACTTCGCCTTCAAACCGGAATACCTGAGCGGCGCGGCCGATCAAGGGGAGCACGTAGCGGAGACGCTGTCTTCCAATCTGCTGAAATCCAACTGCCTGGTCACCAACCAGCCGGACTGGGGCAGCGTGGTGATCCACTATGAAGGCCGCAAAATCGATCGCGAAAGCCTGCTGCGCTACCTGATCTCCTTCCGCCAGCACAACGAATTCCACGAGCAGTGCGTCGAGCGCATTTTCAACGACATCAAGCAGAGCTGCCGCCCGGAAAAACTCAGCGTGTTCGCGCGTTACACCCGCCGCGGCGGCCTGGACATCAACCCCTTCCGCAGCGATTTCGAAACGGCGCCAGCGCTCGGCCGCCTGATCAGGCAGTAAGCGTTACTCCCCAATGCTCCCGCCAGGGAGCATTGTTTCCTCGCTTTCATCTCCCTGTTATTTTTCGCCATTATCGTCGTCAGCGGCTATCTTCAAAGCACACTGACGGAGATTAACGACGCATGCCTGACCTTTCTCGCAGAGACCTACTGCGGGCCGCCGCCATTGGATCGGCTTTCACGCTGTTGCCCGCCTCGATTCGCAAAGCGCTGGCCATTCCCGCCAATAACCGCACCGGCACCCTGCGCGACGTCGAACACGTGGTGATCCTGATGCAGGAGAATCGCTCTTTCGACCACTACTTCGGCACCCTGCCGGGTGTACGCGGCTTCAGCGATCGCTTTACCATCCCATTGCCCGGCGATCGCCTCGTCTGGCAGCAGCAGGGCGCCGAGCGGCTGGTGCTGCCCTACCATCTGGACAGCAAACGCGGCAACGCCCAGCGCGTCACCGGCACGCCGCACTCGTGGGTGGATGAGCAAGCCGCCTGGGATCACGGCCGCATGAGCGCCTGGCCCACCTACAAAACGCCGGCCTCGATGGGCTACTACCGCCAGCAGGAGCTGCCGTTCCAGTTCGCACTGGCCAACGCCTTTACCCTGTGCGACGCCTATCACTGCGCTATCCACGCCGGCACCAACACCAACCGGCTGTTCCACTGGACCGGCACCAACGGCCCGTCCGCCGCCGACGTGGCGGTGGTGGTCAACGAGTGGGACAGCCCCGGCCCGGCGGAGATCGGCTACCAGTGGACAACCTATCCGGAACGGCTGGAGGCGAGCGGCGTCAGCTGGAAGGTGTACCAATTCCTGCCGGACAACTTTACCGACAACCCGCTGGCGGGCTTCCGCCAATACCGCGCCGCCAGCATTCAGGTGGGCAACCCGGCGCGGCCGCCGAAAGGCTTCAACGCCTTCGTACCTTATCGCGACGAGCTCAACGCGACCGCGCCGCTGTACAAGGGCAACGGCAACACCCTGCCGGCCGCCGACGGCAACGATCTGGACGCCATGCTGGCCGGATTCCGTGCCGACGTGCAGCAGGGCAAACTGCCGCAGGTCAGTTGGATCATCGCGCCGGCGGCCTATTCGGAACATCCCGATCCCTCCAGCCCGGTGCAGGGCGGCTGGTTCACGCAAGAGATCCTCAACGCGCTGACCGATAACCCGGAGGTGTGGAGCAAAACCGTCCTGCTGGTCAACTACGACGAAAACGACGGCTTTTTCGATCATATGCCTTCGCCTTCCGCGCCGTCGCTGCGCGAAGACGGCAGCTTCGCCGGTAAATCGACGGTGCCGTTCGATACCGAGATCTTCCAGCACGTGGCGCCGCCCGGCTCGCAGGATCAGCCGCCGCCGGACGGCCGCATCTACGGCCCCGGCCCGCGGGTGCCGATGCTGGTGCTATCGCCCTGGAGCCGCGGCGGCTGGGTCAATTCGCAGGTCTTCGATCACACCTCGGTGCTGCAATTCCTGGAAAAGCGCTTTCAGGTGCATGAACCCAACATCAGCGCCTGGCGCCGCGCGGTGTGTGGCGATCTCACCTCAGCGTTCAATTTTGTCGACCCTAACGGCGAAGCGCTGCCAAGCCTGCCCGCCACCAGCCGCCACGCCGCCGATGGCCTGCGCCAGCGCCAGGAACAGCTGCCGCAGGTGCCGCTGCCATCGCCCGCCCACCAGCGTTTGCCGCACCAACGCCGCCTGGCGCGCCCTTCCCGCGCACTGCCCTACCAGCTGCACGTCGAGGCCACCGTCGCGACCGAGCAGCGCCGCGTGACGTTGAACCTGTTCAATACCGGCGAGCAGGGAGCGGTATTTCACGTCTACGACCGGCGAGACCTGACGCAAATCCCGCGCCGCTATACCGTCGAGGCCGGCAAGGCGGTCAGCGACGACTGGCAGGCGGACAATGAGTACCATCTATGGCTGCTCGGCCCCAACGGCTTTCATCGCGAGCTGCGCGGCGTCCTGAGTCGGCCGCAGCCGGAAGTGCGTTTGCGCCCAACGGGCCGCAGCCTGCAGCTGCAGTTGAATAATCCGGGCACCGAAGCGATAGCGGTCACCCTCGAACGCTGCCCTTACACTCAGCAAGGCCCGTGGCCTATTACGCTGCCTGCGGGCGGCAGCCACCAGCAAACGTTTGACGCCCGCACCAGCGGCGGCTGGTATGATCTTACGCTGCGAGGCCCCGGCTGGCTGCGACGCCTGGCGGGGCGGCTGGAGGACGGTGAGCACAGCGTCAGCGACCCGCTGATGGGCCAGGGATGATCTATCGGCATCAAGGGAGTTCAAAAAGCGAAAGGATATCGCTTATCATTGCGTTCTCGTTCTTCGCCGATTACCCAAGGATCTTCATGCCCGCTGTTCTTATCGCTAAAGCCGGCCGCTGGTTGGCCGCCTGTGTGTTGCTGTTGGCCGGCACCGCTCAAGCCGCGCCGATCGTCGTCACCGATGTCGCCGGCCGCCAGGTCACCCTGCCGCAACCGGCCAAACGCGTTATCCTGGCCGATGCCCGTGCGCTGCTGGCGCTGAATATTCTGCATCCGCAGGAGCCGCTGAAAAACATCATCGCCTGGGACAACTCGCTGAAGGTCAAAGCGCCGGATCTGGTGGAGGCCTACGCGAAAAAATTCCCGCAGGTCATGCAGATCCCCACCTTCGACAACCCCTACACCAGTGATTTCAGCGTGGAAAGCGCGGTGGTGCGCCAACCGGATCTGATCATTTTCGACATCGGCCTGCTGAGCAAATTGAAAGACAGCGGCGTGCTGACCCAGCTGGAAAAAGTCGGCATCCCAGTGCTGATCATCGATTTTCGCCAGCAGCCGCTGACCAACACCGTCGCCAGCATGGCGCTGTTGGGAAAAGTGTTTGACGAGCAGCCCAACGCCGATGCTTTTATCCGCCTCTATCAGCAACGCCTCGAACTGGTGCGCCAGCGGGTCGCCACGCTGAAACCGGAGCAGCGCCCCAGCGTCTTCATCGAGCGCAGCGCCGGCATCAAAGGCGAACAGTGCTGCAACACCTTCGGCAAAGGCAGCTTCGGCCAGTTCATCGATACCGCCGGCGGCAACAATATCGGCAGCAAGCTGTTTTCAGACATGGGTGGAGAAGTGAACGTCGAGCAGGTGATCAGCAGCAACCCGGATTTCTATCTGCTGACCGGTGCCGACTGGAGCCGTGGCCATCGCGGCACGCTGGCGGTACCGCTGGGTTACACCACCGATATAGCCACCAGCCAAAAGAAACTGGCGCATCTGCTGGATCGTACCGGTATTAACGTGCTGAAAGCGGTGAAAGAAAAACGCGTGATGGCGATTTATCATCAATTTTACGACACACCGCTCAACTTTATCGCGGTTGAAGCGATCGCCAAATTCCTGCACCCGGCGCTGTTTAAAGATATTGATCCGCAAGCGGATATCGAAATGGTGCACCAGAAATTCACCGCGCTGGATTACAGCGGCGTCTTCTGGCTTACGCCACAATAACCTCCCGCAGGGCCCGCCAGTCGGGTCCTGTTTCCCGCATTCATTATTTAGTTACCCACTTAACTATCCCGTAACAATTCTATTTACTTGCCAATAATTATCATTAAGATTGTCTTTTCTAAAAAAATACATCCGGGTCTGAAACTCTTAAGGCATTATTATGTCACCTCTTTTTCGGCTTTCCCTGCTGACGGCTTCCATCGCCATCGCATTCCCTGTCCTTGCTACTGATAACTCATCTCAGAACGATACCGACACCGTGACCGTCGTCGGCAACTGGCTGGACAACCCTGATACCAGTTCGGTGCTGCTCAACCATCCGGGCGCGCGTTCCATCGTCACCCAGCAGCAGATGCATGAGCAAGGCGACCAAACCATCGCCGACAGCCTGCGCGGTGTGCCCGGCGTGCAGGTGCGCGACAGCAACGGCACCGGCGGCAGCGATATTTCGCTCAACGTCGGCGTGCGCGGCCTGACATCGCGTCTTTCTCCGCGCTCCACCATTCTGATGGATGGCGTCCCGCTGGCGGTTGCGCCTTACGGCCAGCCGCAGCTGTCGATGGCGCCGCTATCGATCGGTAACCTGCAATCGGTGGACGTGGTGCGCGGCGGCGGTGCGGTGCGCTACGGGCCGCAAAACGTCGGCGGCGTGATCAACTTCGTTACCCGCGACATTCCCAAAACGTTTGGCGGCACCGCCAGCGTACAAACCCAGGGCGCCAGCCACGGCGGCCTGAAGACCCTGACCAGCGCCTCCGTGGGCGGCACCGCAGACAACGGCCTCGGCGCCGAGCTGCTCTATTCCGGCCTGCACGGCCAGGGCTACCGCGACAACAACGACAACACCGACATCGACGATTTCATGCTGAAAACGCGTTATGCGTTCACCGATCGCGACGAACTGCTGGCCAATTTCCACTACTACGACGCCAAAGCCGGCATGCCGGGCGGGCTGAGCAGCGCGCAATACGCGCAGAACCCGTTCCAGTCCACGCGGCCGTGGGATCAGTTCGAAGGCCGCCGCAAGGATATGTCGTTCAAATACAAACATCAGGAAGACGACAAGCAGTTCGAAGTGTTGACCTACTTCACCGACAGCTACCGCGGCAGCAACATCGAATCGGAAGGCACCGGCAAAAACGCGGGCCAGCGGCGCATGGTCTCCTATCCGCGCCACTATTCAACCTGGGCGATCGAACCAAGCTATTCGCAGCTGTTTCGCTTCTGGAATATGGCGCACGAGATCACCCTCGGTTACCGCTACCTGAATGAAACCATGGACGAAAAAGCATCGCGTTCCGCCTGGTATAATCCGGCGAATATCGGCTCGACGCCGGATACCCCGGACTATTACCAGCATACCTCCGGCGGTACCGCAGCCAACGCGTTCTATATCGACGACACCATTAACGTCGGCAACTGGACGGTCACGCCGGGCCTGCGTTATGAAAGCATTCGCACCCACGTGGACGATTCGTTCAACAACATCAGCCGCGAGAAAAGCTACAGCGAGCCGCTGCCGTCATTGAACGTGATGTACCACCTGTCCGACGCCTGGAAACTGTTCGCCAACGCCAACACCTCGTTCGGCAGCATGCAGTATTTCCAACTGACCAAAGGCGGCAACGGCAACCAGCCGGCGCCGGGGCTGACGGCGGAAAAAGCGCGCACCTATGAGTTCGGCACCCGCTACGACGACACCGTGGTCAAGGCCGAGGCCACGCTGTTCTACATCGACTTCGATAACCAGCTGCAGTACATCAGCAACGACGTGGGCTGGACCAACATGGGCGCCACCAAGCACAAAGGCATCGAGCTGGCGCTCAGCTACGATCTCAGCGAGCTGAATCGGGCGCTCGACGGCGCCAGCGTCTACACCAGCTATACCTACACCAAAGCCAGCACCGACAAGGGCGACTTCGCCGGTAAAGATCTGCCGTTCTACTCGCGCCAGGTCTATACCGTCGGCACGCGTTACGCCACCGGCAGCTGGGTATGGAATCTGGACGGTTATGCGCAGTCGAAACAGCATTCGCCGGGCACCGGGCCGGAGTACATCACGCAGGAAAGCGCCGATGGCCAGTTCGGCAACATCGCCGGTTACATGGTGTGGAATATGCGCGGGGAATATAACTTCGGGCCGCAGCTGTCGAACCTGACGCTGGGCGCCGGGGTGAAAAACCTGTTCGATCAGCGCTACTTTACCCGCTCCAACGACAATAACTTCGGCAAGTACGTCGGTGAACCGCGCACCTTCTTCGTGCAGGGGTCGATCGCCTTCTGATACCCGGGCCCCCGATGGGGCTTCGGTATCACCGACAGTAAAGACGAAACAGGCGCGCCAAGTGCGCGCCCATCGGCGTCAAGGTGGTGTCCTTGCGTTGGATAAGATAAAACGTCGCTTTCGGCAAACTCTCTTCCAGCTCAAGCGGCACCAAATGCTTGCCCAGAATCGGATCCGAAATCACGTCCACCGACAGAATGCTGACAAAATCGCTCTGCGCCACCAGGCTGGTACAGGCCATAAAGGTCTCGCAGGTCACGCTGATCGACGGCGCCATGCCCAAGTCCCCGAACAGATCGTGCAATAGCCGGTAATAACTGCCTTTCGGCGTCGGCATGGTCCAGTCGCAGTGCTGCAGCTGTTTCAGCGAGGTTGCCCCTTCCATCGGATGCCCTTTACGTACCACCACCCGATACTCTTTTTCCATCAGCCGTTCGTACTGCAACTCGTTGTCGAGGCTGCTGGGGTAGTAGGTATTGACGGTAAAATCCAGCTCGCCCTGACGCAGTTCAGGGATCATCGACACCAGCTGCCCCTCGACGATGCGCACCTTCACGTTGGGATACTCACGATGAAACTGAGTGACCACCTGCGGCATCACGGTGCGCGCAATGCTGCCACCAACGCCGATATTCACCGTGCCGCCCGCCAACCCCAGCCGCTGCTGGATATCTTCCTGCGCCACCCGCAGCTCTTCAAGGATCAGGCTGGCATGCTGGAAAAAGTTATCGCCACAGTCGGTCAATACCACCCCCTGGCTACGGCGAATAAACAGCTTGGCGCCCAGCACCTCTTCCAGCTCCTGAATGGCTTTGGTCAGTGCAGGCTGGGAAAGGCGCGAGGTACGGCTAGCGGCGCGGATGCTGCCCTGGCGGCTAACGTCCACAAATGCACGTAATTGGTGCAATTTTATCGAGGCTGGCATAGGCGAAAGGCGATAACCGTTATTTATCAATAGCAAGATATTGGCATCTTATTTAGCCAGATTCCATTGTGTACATTCGGAAAAAACATAATAAATAACCAAATTCTTATTTCGCTTAATTAAGCGCATTTTCTGCGCCAATAAGCGCCATTCACGGCAGTTAGTAACCAAATACACCTTTTTATTTGCAAGAGCATCACCGTCTGATTTCAGTTCAGAGCATAACTGCTGCCTGGAGCGATCCAGCGCGCGATAACTTATGAGATATCACTATGACTAATTCGCTTTCGATGTTGGTGGCCGATCTGTACCCGCAATTGCAGGCCTGGCGCCGCGACTTCCACCGCTATGCCGAATCCGGCTGGTTTGAGTTCCGCACCGCCACCCTGGTGGCGGAAGAACTCGATCGGCTGGGTTACCGCCTGCAGCTAGGCCGCGAGGTCATCAAGGCCGAGGCGCGCATGGGACTACCCTCGTCCGATGAGCTGGAGGCGCAGGAACTGCGCGCCCGCAATCAGGGCGCGTTGGAAAAATGGTTGCCGCATTTTTCCGGCGGCTTCGCCGGCATCGTCGCAACGCTCGATACCGGCCGCCCCGGCCCGACTATCGCCTACCGCGTGGATATGGACGCCCTCGATCTCAACGAATTGCTGGAACCCGAACACCTGCCGTTCCGTGAAGGCTTCGCCTCTTGCAACAGCGGCATGATGCATGCATGCGGTCATGACGGCCATACCACCATCGGCCTGGGGCTGGCGCACGTGTTCAAAAGCCTGGAGTCCCTGCTTAGCGGCACCGTCAAATTGATCTTCCAGCCGGCGGAGGAAGGCACACGCGGCGCAAAATCGATGGTGGAGGCCGGCGTGGTGGACGACGTCGATTTCTTCACCGCGGTGCATATCGGCACCGGCGTGCCGGCCGGTGAGCTGGTATGTGGCAGCGACAGCTTTATGGCCACCAGCAAGCTGGACGTTACCTTCCGCGGTGTCGCCTCCCACGCCGGCGCCAAGCCGGAAGACGGTCGCAACGCACTGCTGGCGGCGGCGCAGGCTGCGCTAGGGCTTTACGCCATCCCGCGCCACAGCGAAGGCAGCTCACGCATCAATGTCGGCGTGCTGCAGGCCGGCACCGGCCGCAACGTGATCGCCGATCGGGCGTTTATGAAGGTGGAGACGCGCGGCGCTACCAATGAGATCAACGCGTTCGTCTATCAGCAGGCCCTGAACGCCATCGAAGGCGCCGCCAAAATGCACGGCGTCGCCTGCGACATCGCGCTGATGGGCGCGGCGCAGAGCAGCAAACCGACCCAACCGTGGGTGGATTATATCCGCCGCCAGGCGCAGCAGATAACCGAGCTGACCTCGGTGGTCGATCGCCGCGAACAGGCGGCGGGTTCAGAAGACGCCACCTACATGATGGAACGGGTGAAATCCCGCGGCGGCCAGGCCTCATACGTCATTTTCGGCACCGAGCTGAGCGCCGGGCACCATAACGAGAAATTCGACTTCAACGAACAGGTGATGGCGGTGGCGGTGAAAACGCTGGCGTCGCTGGCGCTGAACCTGCCGACATTCGGGAGCGGAGCATGAGCAACTCAGAACTGCAGGCATTTATCGACGACTACATTGACCAACGTCAACCCCGCTTCAGCACGCTGAGCGACGCGATTTGGGATCACCCGGAAACGCGCTTCAACGAGACCTATTCCGCCACGTTGCTGGCCGATGCGCTGGAACAGGAAGGCTTCTCGGTCGAACGCGGCGTGGGCGACATCGAGACGGCGTTTATCGCCAGCTACGGCAGCGGCCACCCGGTTATCGCGCTGCTGGGCGAGTACGACGCGCTGGCCGGGCTGAGCCAGCGGTCCGGTTGCGCCACGCCGCAGCCGCTGGTGGAAAACGGCAACGGCCATGGCTGCGGCCACAACCTGCTGGGCACTGCGGCGCTGGCGGGCGCCTTCGCCGCCAAGGCGTGGATGCAGCAGAACCGGCTGACCGGCACCCTACGCTTCTACGGCTGCCCAGGCGAAGAAGGCGGCTCCGGCAAAACTTTTATGGTGCGCGAAGGTCTGTTCGACGACGTCGACGCCGCCCTCACCTGGCACCCAGAAGGCTTCAGCGGCATGTTCAACACCAGCACACTGGCCAACATTCAGGCGGCGTTTCACTTCAAGGGCGTCGCCGCCCATGCCGCCAACTCGCCACACCTGGGGCGCAGCGCGCTGGACGCGGTGACGCTGATGAATACCGGCGCCAACTTCCTGCGCGAACATATCGTGCAGGAAGCGCGGCTGCACTACGCGGTCACCCACACCGGCGGCAGCTCTCCCAACGTGGTGCAGGCCGACGCCGAGGTGTTGTACCTGATCCGCGCACCGCAGCTCGACCAGGCGCAGGACATTTACCAACGGGTGATTAACATCGCCAAGGGCGCAGCGCTGATGACTGACACCCAGATGGACGTGCGCTTCGACAAAGCCTGCTCCAACTATGTGCCGAACCGCAGTCTGGAACGCGCGATGTATCAAAACCTGTGTGATTTCGGTCTGCCCGAGTACAGCGACGCCGAACGCCGCTTCGCCGAGGAAATCCGCCAGACGCTGAGCCGCGACGATCTGCGCAACGCCAAACTCAACATAGCCCGCACCGGTGGCGCAGCCGGGCGCGAGTGGGTACAACTGCTGGGAGATAAGGTGCTGATGGACGAGGTCGCTCCTTATGTGGAGTCCGACGACCTGCTGTACGGTTCTACCGACGTTGGCGACGTGAGCTGGGTGGCGCCAACCGCCCAATGCTTTAGCCCCTGTTTCGCACTCGGCACTCCTCTGCACACCTGGCAACTGGTGGCGCAGGGCCGCACCGCTATCGCCCATAAGGGCATGTGCCTGGCCGGCAAGGTGATGGCGGCGACCGCCATCGATCTGCTGAGCGACAGCGCCCTGCTGGCGAGCTGCCGCAGCGAGTTTGAGCACCAACGCGCCGAACAGCCGTATCGATGCCCTATCCCACAGGGGGTAAAACCCTCCCCATTGAAATAGCATGAACAGACAGGGCCCGGTTCACCGGGTCACTAAGAATAATTATAAATAAATCAAATAATAACAATCACACAACAGAGCAAACACAGAGGGTAAAATCATGAGTGAGGCCACAACGCCAATCAATAAAAGCCCCGGACGCGTTTTTTACTGGGTGGAACGCATCGGCAATAAGATCCCTAATCCGTTTTTACTGTTCGTCTATTTGATCCTGGTGCTTATGCTGGCCACCGCGCTATTTTCCTGGCTCGACGTGGCGGTGAAAAATCCGGCCACCGGCGAGCTCATCAAGGTGAATAATCTGATGAGCGTGGCGGGCATGCAGTGGATATTTCCCAACATCATCCATAACTTCAGCAGCTTTGCGCCGCTGGGGGCTATTTTGGCTCTGGTGATAGGCGCCGGCCTGGCGGAAAAGGTCGGCCTGCTGCAGGCGCTGATGTACAAAATGGCCTCGCGCGTCAGCGCCCGCTACGCCAGTTATATGGTGCTGTTTATCGCCTTCTTCAGTCATATATCGTCGGACGCCGCGCTGGTGGTGATGCCGCCCCTTGGCGCACTGATGTTCGTGGCGGTGGGCCGCCACCCAATAGCCGGACTGCTGGCGGCGATCGCCGGCGTCGCCTCCGGCTTTACCGCCAACCTGTTGATCGTCACCACCGACGTATTGCTTTCCGGTATCAGTACCGAAGCCACCAAAGCGGTGGATGGCGCGGTTCACGTCAGCGTGATCGACAACTGGTACTTTATGGCCACCTCAGTGGTCGTGCTGACCATCGCAGGTGCGCTGCTCACCGACAAATTTATCGAGCCCCGTCTGCCGAAGTGGCAAGGCAGCGCCGAAGACAAAATCGCAGCGCTGACCCCGCTGCAAAACCGGGGGCTGATGATGAGCGGTATCGCCGCGCTGGTGTTTATCGCCATCATCGCCGCTCTGGTGGTGCCGGAGGCCGCGCCGCTGCGTGACCCGAACACCGGTTCGGTGATCCCTTCCCCGTTCATCAAGGGTATCGTGCCGATCATCATCCTGTTCTTCTTCACCGTCGCCATTACCTATGGCGTAGTCACCAAACAGATCCGTCGGCCGGACGATATTCCCCACCACTTGCTCGATCCGATGAAAAGCATGGCGGGTTTTATCGTGATGGTATTTCCGCTGTCGCAGTTCGTGGCGTTCTTTAACTGGAGCAACATGGGCAAGTTTATGGCCGTCGGCCTGACCGATATGCTGGAAGCCGCCGGCATGAGTGGCGCACCGGCATTTCTCGGCCTGATGTTCCTCTCCGCCTTCCTGTGCATGTTCATCGCCAGCGGCTCGGCGATCTGGTCAATTTTAGCGCCGATCTTCGTGCCGATGTTTATGCTGCTCGGTTTCCACCCGGCGTTCGCCCAGATGATCTTTCGCATCGCCGACTCTGCGGTGCTGCCGCTGGCGCCGATGTCGCCGTTCCTGCCGCTGTTCCTCGGCTTCCTGCAGCGCTACCGCAAAGACGCGCAGCTCGGCACCTATTACGTGCTGATCCTGCCCTATCCTTTGGTGTTCTTCAGCGTGTGGATTTTGCTGCTGCTGGTCTGGTATGCGCTAGGCTTGCCAATCGGTCCCGGCGTCTATCCGAAGCTGGGCTAAACGCTCTGCTATCTCGCCCCGCGCTGGTTCGCGGGGCAGATTCCCTCCCCCCAAGCCCAGTAGAAAGATTGATCTTCCTCACTGCCCAAGCGGCTCTGAGGATTATTTCATTGCCTTGCTAAATCGGTTCTTCTATTTTAGCTAACCATCTGACAACGACAAAAATAGGGATTAAGCATGATGAATCGCGTATGGGTACTGGGCGACGCCGTGATCGACCTGGTGCCGGAAAATGCCAACGGTTATCTCAAATGCCCCGGCGGCGCGCCGGCGAATGTGGCGGTGGGTATCGCCCGGCTCGGTGGCGACAGCGCTTTTATCGGGCGTGTGGGGCAAGACGGCTTCGGCGCCTTTCTGCAGCAGGTACTGAGCGATGAAGGGGTGGATATCGGTCATATGAGACCGGATCCCGACCACCACACTTCCACGGTGGTGGTGGATCTCGATCTGCAGGGTGAGCGCTCATTCACGTTTATGGTGCAGCCCAGCGCCGATCTGTTTTTGCAGCCCGACGATCTGCCGGCTTTCCAACGGGGCGAATGGCTGCACCTCTGCTCCATCGCGCTTTCACAAGAACCCAGCCGCAGCGCGGCCTTTGCGGCGATGGAACGCATTCGGGCGGCCGGTGGCCGGGTCAGTTTCGATCCCAACATCCGCGAAGAGGTCTGGCGCCAGCCGGAAGCGCTGCGCCTCTGCCTGCAAAAGGCGCTGTTGCTGGCTGACGTGGTGAAACTGTCGCGCGAAGAGCTGGCTTTCATCAGCCACCTTGACGATGTAGAGAACGGCATCCGCTGGATGATGCAAACCTACCCGACACGCCTGCTGCTGGTGACGCTGGGCGGCGACGGCGTCTGCGTACACGATGGGCATCGCCTGCGCCATTTCCGCGCGCCGTCGATCGTGCCGGTCGATACCACCGGCGCCGGCGACGCGTTTGTCGCCGGGCTGTTAGCGGCGCTGGCACGCCTTCACGAATTGCCGCAGGAAACGCAGTGGCCGGCGGTTATCGCCCAGGCTCAGGCCTGCGGCGCACTGGCCACCACCGCCAAAGGCGCCATGACCGCCCTGCCCCGCGCCGAAGAGCTCACCGCTTTTCTGCGCTGATCCTGCATCCACGGCGATCCCCTGGGCGCCGTGGTCTTTTACCCCCACGATTTGCGCACTCGATCACAATAGCTGAATCGGGTTAGCAAACTTGATTGCCAGCCCGCTTCTTGATCGTTATCTTTCGCCATGAAAAACCGGTTTAGCAATTTAGCAAAAAATAATAACAACCCTTACCCGGATGATAGACGATGATGAAAAAACTCAGCTATTTGGCGATAACAACAGGGCTTTTCCTCTCTGCTTCCAATGCAGCGGCCTCGGGCAGCGGCAGCATCGAGGCGCGCCTCAACGCGCTGGAACAGCGCCTGGCGCAGGCGGAACGGCGCGCCGCACAGGCTGAAACCCGCGCGACGGCGGCGGAACGCCGGGCGCAACAGCTGGAGCAGCGCACCGCCAACACGGAACGGCAAACCGCGCAGATTGCGCAGCATACCGCCGCGCCGCAAACGCCAATTGCCCCGATCAGCGCACTGAAACTGAATGGATTCAATGATCTAAAACTGTACGGCGACGTGGAGTTCAATCTGGACGGCGCCAGCCGCAGCGGCCAGCTGACGTCGCTGAAAGGCAGCGACCACAAAGACTGGAAGCCTGGCAACAAAGAACGCTGGGATATCAACGGCCGCATTCTGGTCGGGCTGGACGGCTACCGCCGCAATCCGGACGGCAACTTCTCCGGCTTCAGCGTGCAACCGCTGGCAGACATGAGCGGCAAAATGAACCTGGATGACGCCGCCTTCTTCTTCGGCAATGAAAAGAACTGGCAAACCAAAATCGGCCGCTTCGAAGCCTACGACATGTTCCCGCTGAATCAGGACACTTTCATTCAATACTCCGGCAATACCGCCAACGATCTGTACGCCGACGGCTTCGGCTATATCTACATGATGAAAGAAGGCCGCGGCCGCAGCAGCAGCGGCGGCAACCTGATGTTGAGCAAATACGCCGGTGATGTCTATTTCGAGCTGAACACGCTGGTGGAGGACGGCACTTCGCTGTTCCAGGACAGCCGCTATCACGGCAACGCCCTGGACAATAAGAAAAACGTCGCCTATTTGCGCCCGGTGATCGCCTGGAAAAAAGACGCCTTCAGCATCGCGGCGGCAATGGAAAGCAACGTGGTAAATAACGCCTACGGGTATCAGGACAGCCAGGGCCGCTTCGTCGATCAGTCCAAGCGCAACGGTTACGGCATGACGATGAGCTGGAACAACAGCGCCGCCAACCCGGATAACGGTGTGGTGGCCAACCTGAGCACCGCCTATCTGGATGCCTCAGGCGAGCAAGACTTCACCGCCGGCGTGAACGTGCTGTGGCGGCGCTTCGAACTGGGTTATATCTATGCCCATAACAATATCAAAGAGTTCAATACCGCCGGGATCGCCGCCGATATCCACAACCCGCTCAGCGAACCGGGCAACTACGACATCCATACCGTTCACGCGTCGTATCAGATACCTAACATTATGAATATGAAGAATTTCAATCTGTATTTAGGCGCCTATGTGTCGCTGCTGGAAGCCAACGCCGACAACAAGATCGCCAACGGCGACAACGATCAACGTTACGGCATGCGCGCCAGATTCAAGTATTTCTTCTGACATCGATTCACGACGCTGCGTCGCAAACTGCGCGGCGGCATTTTTATTTAGCAAGGGGACAACATGGACATTACCGCAACCGCCAACGCGCTGTTGCCGCTGCTCGGCGGTAAAGAGAACATCGCCAGCGCCGCCCACTGCGCCACGCGCCTGCGCCTGGTACTGGTGGACGACAGCAAAGTGGATAAAGAGGCCATCGGCAAACTGGACGGCGTCAAAGGCTGCTTCAGCAACGCCGGTCAGATCCAGGTGATCTTCGGCACCGGGCTGGTCAACAAGGTGCATGCGGAATTCATCAAGGCGGCGGGCGTCAGCGAATCCAGCAAGGCCGAAGCCGCCGATATTGCGGCGAAAAAGCTCAACCCGCTGCAGCGCATCGCCCGCCTGCTGTCGAACATCTTCGTGCCGATCATCCCGGCGATCGTCGCTTCCGGCCTGTTGATGGGGCTGCTCGGCATGGTGAAAACCTATGGCTGGGCCGATGCCAACAGCGCGCTGTTCATCATGCTGGATATGTTCAGCTCGGCGGCGTTCATTATCCTGCCGATTCTGATCGGCTTCACCGCCGCACGCGAATTCGGCGGCAACCCCTACCTGGGGGCCACGCTAGGCGGCATTCTGACGCATCCGGCGCTGACCAACGCCTGGGGCGTCGCCGGAGGGTTCCACACCATGAACTTCTTCGGTCTGGACATCGCCATGATCGGCTATCAGGGCACCGTGTTCCCGGTGCTGCTGACGGTGTGGTTCATGAGCGTGCTGGAAAAGCGGCTGCGCAAGGTGATCCCCAACGCGCTCGATCTGATCCTGACGCCGTTCCTGACGGTGGTCATCTCAGGCTTTGTCGCCCTGCTGTTTATCGGCCCCGCCGGCCGGGCGCTGGGCGACGGCATCTCCTTCGTGCTCAGCACGCTGATTGCCCATGCGGGGTGGTTCGCCGGGCTGCTGTTCGGCGGCCTCTATTCCGCTATCGTCATCACCGGCATTCACCACAGTTTCCATGCGGTAGAGGCCGGGTTACTCGGCAACCCCAATATCGGTGTCAACTTCCTGCTGCCGATCTGGTCGATGGCCAACATCGCTCAGGGCGGCGCCTGCCTGGCGGTGTATTTCAAAACCCGCGACGCCAAAATCAAAGCCATCGCGGTGCCTTCCGCCTTTTCCGCCATGCTCGGCATCACTGAGGCTGCGCTGTTTGGTATCAACCTGCGCTTCGTGAAACCCTTCCTGGCAGCGCTGGCGGGCGGTGCGCTCGGCGGCGCCTGGGTGGTGGCCAATCACGTCGGCATGAACGCGGTCGGGCTGACGGCGATCCCTGGCATGGCGATTGTGCAGGCCAGTTCGCTGGTCAGCTATATCATCGGCCTGGCGATCGCGTTTGGCACCGCCTTCATACTCTCCCTCCTGTTGAAATATAAAACGGACGCGCAATGATGGAAGAACTCAGCTTAATCAAACAGGCGATGCAGGCGGTCATGAACGGCCAGCCACGCGCGCTGCGCGATCCGCACCGCCCGGCCTGGCATCTGGCGCCCAGCGTTGGCCTGCTGAACGATCCCAACGGCTTCATCCAGCACAACGGCGTTTATCATCTGTTCTATCAGTGGAATCCGCTGGGCTGCGATCATCGCAACAAGTGCTGGGGACACTGGCAGTCGACCGACTTGCTGCGTTGGGCGCATCAGCCGCTCGCCCTGGCACCAGGTGCCTGTTACGACAGCCACGGCTGTTATTCCGGCTCGGCGGTGGTGGCAGAAGATAAAATCACGCTGATCTACACCGGCAATGTGAAATTCCCCGACGGCTCACGCACTGCCTATCAATGCCTGGCTCAGGAAAGCGATCGGGGCGAATACCGCAAGCTCGGGCCGGTGCTGCCGCTGCCGGACGGCTACAGCGGGCACGTACGCGATCCCAAAGTGTGGCGTCATCAGAATGCGTGGTACATGGTGCTCGGCGCGCGTGACTTGCAGGATCGCGGCAAGGTGCTGCTGCTGCGTTCCAGCGATCTGCGCGCCTGGCAACCGCTGGGCGAGATCGCCGGTTCCGGCCTGCACGACCTGGGTGAATTCGGCTACATGTGGGAGTGCCCGGATCTGTTCTCGCTGGACGACGCCGACGTGTTGATCTGCTGCCCGCAGGGGCTGGCGCCGCAGCCGGAACGCTATCTCAACCGTTATCAGGCCGGCTATCTGCTCGGCGAGCTGGATTATCGGCAGGCGGCCTTCAGCCACGGCGAATTTCGCGAGCTGGACGCCGGCTTCGAGTTCTACGCGCCCCAGACGACGCTGGCGGAAGATGGCCGCCGCCTGCTGTTCGGCTGGATGGGCGTGCCCGAGCAAGATGAAGAAGCCCATCCGACGCGCCGTTACGGCTGGCTCCACACCATGACCTGCCCGCGCGAGCTGTCGCTGCGGCATGGCCGCCTCCACCAGCGCCCGGCGCGCGAGCTGCAACAGCTGCGCGGCGAGCGAGCATGCTGGCAAGGCCGTGCCGATGATGCCCCCGCCTATGCGCTGGGGGCTGCGGAGCTGCAGTTGACGCCGCAGGGCGCGTTCAGCGCCGCGTTTGGCGAGGCAATGACGCTGAACTGGGACGGCGAAAGGCTGCAGCTGACGCGCGCTTCCCTGGCCGACGGCCAGCCGGAGCACCGTTACTGGCGCGGCCCGGTCACACATCTGCAGTTGCTGTTCGATCGTTCCAGCGTGGAGATCTTCATCAACCGCGGCGAGGCGGTGATGAGCGCGCGCTACTTCCCGGCCAGCGAGCCGCAACTGCGGCTGTCCGGAAGCGCGCCGCTGGCGTTGGAATACTGGCCGCTGACGCCATGCATGCTAGAATGACGCATCCTCCGATGACTTCAGATGGCGTCAGTGAAAAAAAATAAACGCATTACCATCAGTGACATCGCCACGCTGGCCGGGGTGTCGAAATCGACCGCCAGCCTGGTGCTGAACGGCCGCAGCAAGGAATATCGGGTGTCCGACGACACCCGCGACCGCGTTCTGGCGCTGGCGCACGAACACCATTATCAGCCCAGCATCCACGCCCGCTCTTTGCGCTCCAACCGCAGCCACACGCTGGGGCTGGTGGTGCCGGAGATGACCAACTACGGCTTTGCGGTGATTTCGCGCGAGCTGGAAACGCTGTGCCGCGAAGCCGGTCTGCAGCTGCTGATCGCCTGCACCGATGAAAACCCGGCGCAGGAGATGATGGCGGTGAACAGTCTGGTACAGCGGCAGGTGGACGGCTTGATCGTCGCCTCCAGCCAGTTGAACGATGCCGAATACCAGAAGATCAACGCCGGGCTACCGGTGGTGCAGATGGACCGCCTGATCGCCGGTTCCGAACTGCCGCTGGTGATCACCGACTCGGTTAATGCGACCGCCGACCTGGTGGAAAAGGTCGCGCGCCAACATCCGGATGAGATCTATTTTCTCGGCGGGCAGCCGCGCATTTCGCCGACCCGCGATCGCCTCGCCGGCTTCCAGCTTGGCCTGGAGCGCGCCGGCATCACGTGCAAACCGGAATGGATCATCAACGGCAGCTACCACCCCAGTTCGGGTTACGAGATGTTCGCTCAGCTGTGCGCACAGCTGGGGCGTCCGCCCAAAGCGCTGTTCACCGCCGCCTGTGGCCTGCTGGAAGGGGTGTTGCGTTATCTGACGCAGCATCAGCTGATGGAGAGCGATATCCACCTGTGCAGCTTCGACGATCACTACCTGTTCGATTGCATGACGCTGAAAATAGATACGGTCGCGCAAGACTGCCGGGCGCTGGCGCAGCATAGCTTCGACCAGGTGACCGCGCTCATCGACGAGCGGCCGCTGGAACAGCATGCGCTTTATCTGCCGGGCCGTATCCACTGGCGTCATGCCGGTTCCCGGGCGTTGTTGGCCGGGGAGTGATATTTCTGAATCAATAAAAAAGGGCGCCTGAGCGCCCTTTATCGTTGTGCTGCCGCTATTTGGCGGCGCCTTCCATGCCCACCAGCCCCACTTTCAGGTAGCCGGCTTTACGCAGGGTGTCCATCACGCTCATCAGCGTTTCATAGTCCACGCTCTTGTCTGCCTGGAAGAAGATGGTGGTTTCTTTGTTCGCCTGAGTGCGTTGATCCAGCACCGAAGTCAACTGATCGGCATTCACCGGCTGATCGCCGACGTAGAGCTGCTTGTCGGCCTTCACCGACAGGAACACCGGTTTTTCCGGCCGCGGCTGCGGTTTGGCGGAGGAGGCCGGCAGATCGACGCGAATATCTACCGTTGCCAGCGGCGCGGCCACCATAAAGATGATCAACAGCACCAACATGACGTCGATAAACGGCGTCACGTTGATTTCATGCAGTTCGCCGCTGTCGTCCAGATCTTCATTTAAGCGCATCGCCATGACTCACCCCGCCCGCAGTTGGTGTGCGTGCTGTGAGCGCTTGGCTTCCGCCGTTGCGGCCAGATCCAGATCGCGGCCCTGCAGCAGCAAGACCTGCGCCGCCACGTCGCCTACCTGGGCGCGATGGCCGCTGATGACGCGGGCGAAGATGTTGTAGATAACGACCGCAGGGATTGCCGCCACCAGGCCCATCGCGGTCGCCAGCAGCGCCTCTGCGATGCCCGGCGCCACGACCGCCAGGTTGGTAGTCTGCGAATGGGCGATGCCGATGAAGCTGTTCATGATGCCCCAGACGGTGCCGAACAGGCCGACGAACGGCGAGATGGCGCCGATGGTGGCCAGGAAGCCGTTGCCGCGGCCCATGTTGCGGCTGTAGGCCGCCACGCGGCGCTCGAGGCGGAAACCGGTACGTTCTTTGATGCCGTTGTTGTCATTGGATTCCGCAGACAACTCCAGCTCATTTTGCGCATCGTTCAGCAAGACAGCACTGACGCTCTCCGGGGAGAAGTTTTGCGCCAGCTCGGAAGCCTCATCCAGCGAACGCGCTTCGGCCAGCGCCAGCTGCTCGCGGCGCAGACGGCGCTTGGCACGCAGCAGTTCGCTGCCTTTGGCGAACAGAATGGTCCAGGTCACGATAGACGCCAGCACCAGGCCGATCATCACCGCTTTCACCACCGCGTCGGCGTGCTGGTACATGCCCCAAATGGACAGGTCCATGCCGCGGGTTTCCGGTGGCTGGATCGTCGGTGCCGGGTTCACCGGCGTGATGCTCTCCGGCGCGGCGGCTGCAGGTGCCGGCGCGGTGGTCGGCGCAACGCTTTCGGTAACGGCCGGATTGGCCGCCGGCGCTGCCTGCGCGCTGCCGGCCAGCCCCACGACCAGCACCATAGAAGCCATCAGGCTGCGGCCAAAGGCCTTGCCCCACTGCGCCCGGCCCTGGCCGAACGATCCTTGATTTAAATTCTTGCCAGCCGTTTTCACGCTGTGCCTCCACCCATTACCGATCAAAATTAAGGAATAATTCAGCGTGCGATCATATCAAACCAACCGGGGATTGATAGTAGTTCTCATTATTATTTACCAAATAAACGCGAAAATTTTAGCCAGCCCCGCGGCAAAGCGCCAATCCGCGCCCGTTCACCGCCAAACGCTCCTTTTATGGGGTTATTTCGTTACTTTTCTCCCACAACGGTGCAACAAGACCACCCTGCCGAACGACGTCTCGACCGATGAATGGGCTTCTCTCTCGCCGCTCGGCAGAAGGATGAGGCGAGAAATGCGCCGCTGACAGCCAATTATAGCCGTTTCTATATCCAGAAGTTAAAACGTCTGGATGGCTATATCAACTCATGCTAACGTAAGGGCTATCGTAAACGGGCACGTGCAGAGCAACCAGAGGTGAGCCAGGTACCATGACGTCAAAACACATCGAAACCACGCTGATCGGCGCCGGCCGCGGCAAACGCTACACCCAGGGCTCCGTCAATCCCGTTACGCAACGCGCCTCTTCCTTGGTCTTCGACTCCGTCGCCGCCAAAAAGCACGCCACTGCGCAACGCGCCCATGGCGAGCTGTTTTACGGCCGACGCGGCACGCTGACCCACTTCGCCCTGCAGGATGCAATGGTGGAACTGGAGGGCGGCGCCGGCTGCGTGCTGTACCCCTGCGGCGCGGCGGCGGTGGCCAATGCGATCCTGTCGTTCGTCGGCGCCGGCGATCACCTGCTGGTCACCGGTTCGGCGTACGAACCGACCCAAGATTTCTGCACTCACATCCTCGGTCGCATGAACGTCAGCACCACCTATTTCGATCCGTTGATCGGCGCCGATATCGCCACGTTGATCCAACCCAATACCCGCGTGGTGTTCCTGGAATCCCCCGGCTCCATCACTCTGGAAGTGCAGGATATCCCGGCGATGGTGCAGGCCATTCGTGCCGTGGCGCCGGAGGTGGTGATCATGATCGACAACACCTGGGCGGCGGGCGTGCTGTTCAAGGCGTTGGATTTCGACATCGACATTTCCATTCAGGCCGGCACCAAATACCTGATCGGCCATTCCGATTACATGCTCGGCACCGCCGTCGCTAACGCGCGCTGTTGGGATCGGCTGCGCGAATACTCCTATTTGATGGGGCAGATGGTGGATGCCGACACCGCCTACATGGCGAGCCGCGGCCTGCGAACCCTGAGCGTGCGCCTGAAACAGCACGAGCGCAGCAGCATCGAAGTCGCCAACTGGCTGGCGGCACGACCGGAGGTGGCGACGGTCAATCACCCGGCCCTGCCCAGCTGCAAGGGCCACGAGTTCTACCGCCGCGACTTCAGCGGCTGCAACGGGCTGTTCTCCTTTGTGCTGAAAGAGCGGCTGGATGATGCACAGCTGGCCGCTTACCTGGACAACTTCAGCCACTTCAGCATGGCCTACTCCTGGGGCGGCTTCGAGTCGCTGATCCTGGCCAATCAGCCGGAAGAGCTGGAAGCCATCCGTCCGGCGGGCGGGGTCGATTTCTCCGGCACGCTGGTGCGCATACACATCGGCCTGGAGAACGTCGAAGACCTGATCGCCGATCTGGCGGCCGGTTTCGATCGCCTCAACGGCGTGCGCTAAGGCGGATTCCGGTAATTTTCTTCGTCTCGTTTAATGTCGGCTTAAGCTATTAGCGGTACACTAACCGGATAACTGTCAGATACGGTAACCGCCGCATCCTGGAGAACGTGACCCCGGGCGCAACCGGCATGCAACAGGACATAAAATGGATGTATTACGAGAGATTATTCATGCGCTTTGGCAGCAGGACTTTATCGCCCTCGCCGATCCTAGCGTGATTTGGGTGGTTTATGCCGTGCTTTTCACCACCCTGTTTTTGGAAAACGGACTGCTGCCCGCCTCCTTCCTCCCCGGCGACAGCCTGCTGCTGCTGTCGGGTGCGCTGATCGCCAAAGGCGTGATGGGCTTTGCCCCCACCCTGTTGATTCTGACCGCCGCCGCCGGCCTCGGCTGTTGGCTGAGCTATATCCAGGGCCGCTGGCTGGGCCACACCGGCCTGGTGAAAGGCTGGCTGCTGCAATTGCCGGCGCAATATCACCAGCGCGCTCATAACCTGTTCAATCGCCACGGGCTGACGGCGCTGCTGATCGGCCGTTTCCTCGGCTTCGTGCGCACGCTGCTGCCGACCATGGCCGGCATTTCCGGGCTCAACAGTTCGCGCTTCCAGGTGTTCAACTGGCTGAGTGCGGCGATCTGGGTCTGCGCGCTGGTCGGCCTCGGCTACGCGTTCAGCCAAATCCCTCTGGTGAAACGCTACGAAAGCCAGGTGATGACCGGCCTGATGCTGCTGCCGCTGTTGCTGCTGTTCGTCGGCCTGCTGGGCGCCATGCTGGTGATCTGGCGTAAAAAGCGCGCCTCCTCCTCCTGAATCCAGGCGCACTACAGCGCCTTCTCGACCAACGCCAGACTGGCGGGCAACTTGCTCACCAGCGTATCCACCGCCAGCCGCACCTTCAGCGGCAGGTGGGGCGTGTGTGGCCATACCGCATGCGCATCAAAGGCGGCGCCGGGCCGATCGCGCAGTAAGCGCACCAGCGCCCCGCTCAACAGCTGCTCACGCACCAGCCAGCACGGCAGCCAGGCGATGCCGAAACCCGCCGTCGCTGCATCCGCAATCGCCTGCAAATCGTCCATCTGTAACCGGTTATTCGGCATCACGTCCTGCGGTTTGCCGTTCTCGTCCAGCACCCGCCAGCTGCGCCGCGCGCCGGCGCGCATATAGGTCACCGCCTCGTGCTGAGCCAGTTGCTCAATGCTGTGCGGTTCGCCGCACCGCTGCAGATAGGCCGGCGAGGCGCACAGCGTCATGCGGTGATCGCCGATACGACGCGCCACCAGCCCGCTGCTGTTGGCCAGCGTGCCGTTACGGATCGCCATATCGAAACCGTCCTCAATCAGATCCACCACCCGATCGCTGAATGACAGCTCCAGCTCCAGGCCAGGGTGCTCACGCGTCAGATCGGTCAGCAACGGCGCAATACACATGCGGCCAAACAGCACCGGCATCGACACCCGCAGCCGGCCGCTGACCTGCCGCTTGCCCGACTCCAGCAACGTTTCCGCGCTGCGGATCTCCTCCAGCGCCCGCAGGCAGCGCTCATAGAACAACGCACCGTCGTCGGTCAGGCTCTGGCTGCGGGTGGTGCGATGAAACAGCCGCACGCCCAGCCGCTGTTCCAGCCGGGCGATGGTTTTCCCTACCGCCGAACGCGACAGGTGCAACCGACTGGCCGCCAACGCAAAACTGCCCGACTCCACGGCGGTGACGAATACCGAAATGCCGCTCAATCGATCGCTCATGATTTGTCGCTCTGAAAGAAACAATCTGCGGAAATCTTATCGCCACTGGCGAACCTCTATCAACGATATTATCGACAGGTCGTTAATCGCTGACTTTGGAGAACATCATGACCGACACGATGCAACGCTGGACGATGGATACCCTGGGGCGTGAACACCTGCAGCTGACCACCGACGCGATCCCGCAGCCGGGGCCACACGAAATCAGAGTGAAAGTGAAGGCGGTAGCGCTCAACTACCGCGACAAAATGATGATTGAAAGCGGCATGGGGCTGACGCTGCCGCAGTCGTTCACCCCCGCCTCTGACATGGCCGGCGAGGTCAACGCCGTCGGGCCCGGCGTCAGCCGGTTCCAACCCGGCGCCCGGGTCATCTCTACCTTCAGCCCCGGCTGGCTCGACGGCCGGCAAAAACCGTACGGCGATGCGCGCCAGGTGCCTTACCACACCCTTGGCGGCTTCTATCAGGGCGTACTGGCGGAATACGTGATTTTGCATGAAGACTGGCTGGTGGCGGCGCCGACGTCGCTGGACGACGCGCAGGCCAGCACCCTGCCGTGCGCCGGGCTGACCGCCTGGTTCGCGCTGGTAGAGCAAGGCAAACTGCATGCCGGCGAGACGGTGCTGGTGCAAGGCACCGGTGGCGTGGCGCTGTTCGCGCTGCAGATCGCCAAAGCGCACGGCGCCGAGGTGTACGTGACCTCCGGCAGCGATGAAAAGCTGGCGCGCGCCCGGGCACTGGGCGCCAGTCACGGCATCAACCGGCTGAACGGCGATTGGGTGGAGGCGGTTTATGCGCTGACGCAGGATCGCGGCATCGACCATGTGATCGACACCGTCGGCGGCCCGAATCTCGGCAACTCAGTACGCGCCGTGGCGGTGGGCGGCCGCATCTCGGTGATCGGCGTGCTGGCGGGCGCCGAGATTTCCGCGCCCGCCGGCCTGCTGCTGCTGAAATCGGCGCAGATGCAGGGCATCGGCGTCGGCCATCGCCGCGCGCTGGAAGATCTGGTGCGCGCCGTGGACGCCGTCAACCTGCAGCCGGTGATCGATCAGGTATACCGCTTCGACCAGCTGCCGCAGGCGTTGGATCATCTCGATCGCGGGCCGTTCGGCAAGATCGTTCTGACCCCGTAAACGCGGCTCAGCCCTCCAGCAGCAGCGGATTGGCATCGCGCAGCCGGGCGACTTCATCGCTCGGCGTCATGCCGAACAGCCGTTTGAATTCACGACTGAACTGCGACGCGCTCTCGTAACCGACGCGGATCGCCGCCGTGCTGGCCTTCAGACCGTCATGCACCATCAACAGGCGCGCCTTATGCAGCCGGTACGATTTCACGTACTGCAGCGGAGAGGTGTTGGTCACCGCCTTGAAGTTATGGTGAAACGCCGACACGCTCATGTTGACCTCGCTGGCCAACTGCTCGACGTTGAGATTGTCGGCATACTGATTTTCTATGCGCCGCAGCGCCTTGGCGATCTGGCTGAAGTGGGTATGCCGATTAACCAGCTCCTGCAGCGACGCACCGCAGGTGCCGCGCAGCACATAGTAGAGGATCTCGCGCACGATCTGCGGCCCCAGCACCCGGGCGTCGAGCGGCTTGGCCATCACGTCCAGCAGGCGTTCAGTGGCACACAGCAGCGCTTCCGTCAGCTCGGCCAGATTTACCCCGTTGCTCTCCGCCCGCGGCTGCATCAGGTAGTCGTCGTCGCCGATGTCGATCAGCAAATCCTGCAGCATTTGGGTATCGATATTGACCGCCAACCCCACCAGCGGCAACTCCGGGCTGGCGAAGGTTTCGCACTCGAACGGCAGCGGCACCGTCATCAGCAGGTAGTTGCGCGGATCGTATTGGAACACCTTGTTGCCGCAATAGCCGACCTTGTGCCCCTGAAAGATGATGACGATCCCCGGTTCGTACATCACCGGTTGGCGCGGGCAGTGGCGATCGACATACAGGATCTTCACCCGCGGCACCGGTGAGGACGTGTAGCCATTGCCGGTGGCGATAGCCATCGCCTGGCGCGCCATGCGGCTGCGCAGCGCATCGATTTCAGTCACGGAAACACCCTCTTACAGTCAGAACGATTCGGCATAAATCATAATTTAAAGCTCTCCATTTCTACAGGCAGTTGTAGAAATAGGCAAGAACCAAACAGGAATGTGCATTGTGCGTTGCCGCCAGGTTCCTGACAATACGGGCCAGACACCTTTGCGCCGCGTTGGCGCCCGCCTGACAGAAAGAGAGAAATCAACCATGCAAAACTTCATTCTGCATACCCCAACCAAAATCCTGTTCGGCAAGGACCAAATTGCCGACGTGGCCGGCCAGATCCCAGCGGACGCACGCATCCTGATCACCTACGGTGGCGGCAGCGTGAAGAAAAACGGCGTGCTGGATCAGGTGTACAGTGCGCTGGCCGGCCGTGACGTGCGTGAGTTCTCCGGCATCGAGCCGAACCCGACCTACGAAACCCTGATGAAAGCGGTCGAGGTGGTGAAAGCGGAAAACATCGATTTCCTGCTGGCGGTCGGCGGCGGTTCGGTGGTTGACGGCACCAAGTTCATCGCCGCCGCGGCCCGTTATACGGCCGACAGCGATGCCTGGCATATTCTGCAGACCGTCGGCAGCCACATCACTGACGCGGTGCCGATGGGCTGCGTGCTGACGCTGCCGGCCACCGGTTCCGAGTCCAACAGCGGCGCGGTGATCACCCGGAAGAGCAGCGGCGACAAACAGCACTTCTTCTCGCCGCTGGTGCAGCCGCGCTTTGCCGTGCTGGATCCGGTCGTGACCTACTCGCTGCCGCCGCGCCAGGTAGCCAACGGCGTGGTCGACGCCTTCGTACACACCCTGGAGCAGTATCTGACCTACCCGGTCGACGCCAAGGTGCAGGATCGCTTCGCCGAAGGCCTGCTGCTGACCCTGCTGGAAGACGGCCCGCGCGCGCTGGCCGAGCCGGAAAACTATGCGGTGCGCGCCAACGTGATGTGGAGCGCTACCATGGCGCTGAACGGCCTGATCGGCGCCGGGGTGCCGCAGGACTGGGCGACCCACATGCTGGGCCATGAACTGACCGCCATGCACGATCTCGACCACGCACAAACGCTGGCCATCGTGCTGCCGGCGCTGCTGCACGAGAAGAAAGCGCAGAAGCGCGAAAAACTTCTGCAGTACGCTGACCGCATCTGGGGCCTGCGCGAAGGCAGCGAAGACAGCCGCATCGACGGCGCCATCGCCGCCACCCGCGCCTTCTTCGAACAGATGGGCGTACCGACCCGCATGGCGGATTATCAGCTCGACGGCAGCAGCATTCCGGCGCTGCTCGACAAGCTGCATCAGCACGGCATGACCGCCCTGGGCGAGCATCAAGACATCACCCTGGACGTCAGCCGCCGCATTTATGAAGCGGCGCGTTAATCGCAAAACGGCGATTTTTTGCTAGGCTTTAGTCTCCGTCAGCCATTTTTCGCCGCATCCGGCGCCCGGCCGATCGCCGGGCGTCGTCGGGCGCCTCAGCGCGCCGCCGATCGTTTCGCACCCCTCGTCTTACCGCTCATTCGCAGGGAGAGCGGGGAGAGAATCGCCCTCCCGCCACCGCTGAAATTAGGCTGGCAAACCCGGCAACCGCCCACTTTGCCAACTAGAATTTATCTATAGCCGTTTCGGTGCCGCAGGCGCCGCAATCCGTACACAAGGAGATGCGCATGACAACGCAACAACCCATCATCAAACTCCACGATGGTAATCTGATGCCGCAGTTGGGTCTCGGCGTTTGGCAGGCGAGTATTGAAGAGACCACCCACGCGGTCAGCAAAGCACTGGAGATCGGTTACCGCTCCATCGACACCGCCGCGATCTACAAGAACGAGGAAGGCGTCGGCGCCGCGCTGCAGTCCAGCGCGCTGCCGCGCAGCGACCTGTTCATCACCACCAAACTGTGGAACGACGATCAGGGCGATCCGCTGGCGGCGCTGGAAACCAGTCTGGAAAAGCTCAAGCTGGACTATGTGGATCTGTATCTGATCCACTGGCCGCGCCCACAGCAGGATCAATACGTCTCCGCCTGGCGCGAGCTGATCAAACTGCGCGAACAAGGCCTGGTGAAAAGCATCGGCGTATGCAACTTCCATACGCCGCACCTGCAGCGTCTGTTGGATGAAACCAACGTGGCGCCGGTCGTCAACCAGATCGAGCTGCACCCGCTGCTGCAACAGCGCCAACTGCGCGCCTGGAACGCTACGCACCATATCGCCACCGAATCCTGGAGCCCGCTGGCGCAGGGCGGTGAAGGGGTATTCGACCAGCCGCTGATCAAGGCCCTGGCCGAGAAATACGAGAAAACCCCGGCGCAAATCGTGGTGCGCTGGCACCTGGACAGCGGTCTTATCGTGATCCCGAAATCCGTCACGCCGTCGCGCATTCGCGAAAACTTCGAGGTGTTTGATTTCAAACTCGATAAGGACGAACTGGGCGAGATCGCCAAGCTGGACGTCGGCAACCGCCTGGGGCCGGATCCGGATACCCTGTAAACCCACGCTCAAGCCCTCTCCCGCCGGAGGGGGCTTTTCCTTCCCACACATTGCTCCTTTGCGCCGCCTGACGTTATGATGACGACGCCGGAGGCTCCGGCCACCGGTTAACGCCGTTAAAAAACAGACAAGCACGGAGCACCATGAAATTCTCTTTCTCACACGGGTCACGGCTGGGCATGCTTTGCATCATGCTGGTGCTGGCGGGTTGCGCCGGCAAGAAACAGCGCGTCAGCTACGATCGCCACGCCTTCGATAGCGCCATCAAAGACGCCGCCAGCGAATACGGCGTGGACGCCAAGCTGATCACCGCCATGATCCAGGTGGAGTCCGGCTTCAACCCTTCCGCAGTGAGCAGATCCAATGCGATCGGCCTGATGCAGCTGAAAGCCGATACCGCCGGCTGCGATGCCTACCGCTACAAAGGCAAACGCGGCTGCCCGGACGACGATGACCTGCGGGATCCCGACACCAATATCGATCTCGGCGCCGCCTATCTGGCCACCTTGCAAAAACAACAGCTTAAAGGGATCGCCAATCCCGTCACGCTGCGCTACGCCACCATCATCGCCTACGTCAACGGCACCGGCGCGCTGCTGCGCACCTTCTCCAGCAACCGCCAGCAGGCGATCGCGATGATCAACAACCTGTCGCCAGAAGCCTTTAACTGGCACGTGCGCAAATACCATCCCGCACCGCAGGCGCCGCGCCATTTGAT
The DNA here is from genome assembly GCF_052168635.1 of Serratia sp. CY47444. NCBI lineage: Bacteria > Pseudomonadati > Pseudomonadota > Gammaproteobacteria > Enterobacterales > Yersiniaceae > Serratia > Serratia sp. CY47444. The sequence goes on along the minus strand of NZ_JBJNMH010000016.1, from coordinate 34,049 downwards.
GAAAGTGGAAGCCGCTTACGAACGGTTGTAATTAGCTAAAGTAAAAAGGAGAACCCGGGGGTTCTCCTTTTTGTTTGCGCACGCGGCGTGGTCGTTACGGCTTGGCCTTGCGAATCGGCTTGCGCGGCGGCCGGTTGGACGGCGTGCGCTGCCGATTAATATCGGTATGTTTGGTCAGCGCCGGCCGGGTGTGGCGCTGCAGCCGTTTCGCCTCGCGCTGCTCGTCGATGCTCGGCGCCGGCACCAGACACTCGCGGCGGCTGCCGATCAGGTGCTTCAGCCCCATCTCTTCCAGCGCGGTGCGGATCAGCGCCCAGTTGGCCGGATCGTGGTAACGCAGCAGCGCCTTATGCAGGCGACGCTGGCGCTCGCCGCGCGGCACCACCACGTCTTCGCTCTTGTACCCCACCTTGCTCAGCGGGTTTTTGCCGCTGTAATACATGGTGGTGGAGTTGGCCATCGGCGAAGGATAGAAGTTCTGCACCTGATCGAGGCGGAAACGGTTCTTCTTCAGCCACAGCGCCAGGTTCACCATGTCTTCATCGCGGGTGCCCGGGTGCGACGAGATGAAGTACGGGATCAGGTACTGCTCTTTGCCCGCCTGCTTCGAATAGTGATCAAACAGCTGTTTGAAGCGATCGTAGCTGCCCATGCCCGGTTTCATCATTTTCGACAGCGGACCTTCTTCGGTGTGCTCCGGCGCGATCTTCAGGTAGCCGCCGACGTGGTGGGTCGCCAGTTCCTTGATATAGCGTGGATCTTCCACCGCCAGATCGTAACGTACCCCGGAGGCGATCAGGATCTTCTTGATGCCCTCCAGCGAACGCGCGCGGCGGTAAAGCTTGATGGTCGGCTCGTGGTTAGTGTCCATATAAGTGCAGATCTCCGGATACACGCACGAGGCGCGGCGGCAGGTCTGCTCGGCGCGCGGGTTAGTGCAGCGCAGCATGTACATGTTGGCGGTCGGGCCGCCCAGATCGGAGATCACGCCGGTAAAGCCCGGCACCTTGTCGCGGATCTCTTCGATTTCGCGAACGATCGAATCTTCCGAACGGCTCTGGATGATGCGCCCTTCATGCTCGGTGATCGAACAGAACGAACAGCCGCCGTAGCAACCGCGCATGATGTTCACCGAGAAACGGATCATGTCATAGGCCGGAATGCGATCCTGGCCATAGGACGGGTGCGGCACACGCTGATAAGGCAGGGCAAAGACGCTGTCCATCTCCGGCGTGGTCAGCGGGATCGCCGGCGGGTTGATCCACACGTAGCGGTCACCGTGTTTCTGCATCAGCGCGCGGGCGCAGCCTGGGTTGGTTTCATGGTGCAAAATGCGCGAGGTGTGCGCATACAGCACCTTGTCGCCCTTCACTTTCTCAAAGGACGGCAGCAGCACGTAGGTCTTCTCCCACGGCTTCGGCTTGGCGGCGCGCACCGTGACAGGCTTGGCTTCCGGCTCTTTCGGTTTGGCGCCGTCGGCGCACGGCAGATCCTCGCCGTACGGGTTCGGGATAGGTTCGATGCGGCCCGGCTTGTCGAGGCGGGTGGAATCCACGCCGCTCCAGCCCGGCAGCGCTTCTTTGCGCATCACCGCGGTATTGCGAATATCGTGGATATCGCCGATTTTCTCGCCGGCGGCCAGACGGTGCGCCACTTCCACCAGCGGGCGTTCGCCGTTGCCGTAGATCAGCATGTCGGCTTTGGAGTCCACCAGCACCGAACGGCGCACGGTATCCGACCAATAATCGTAGTGGGCGATGCGGCGCAGGCTGGCTTCGATGCCGCCCAACACGATCGGCACGTCTTTATAGGCTTCTTTGCAGCGCTGGCTGTAGACCAGGGTGGCGCGATCCGGGCGTTTGCCGCCGACGTTGCCGGCGGTGTAAGCATCGTCGTGGCGCAGTTTGCGATCGGCGGTATAGCGGTTGATCATCGAGTCCATGTTGCCGGCGGTGATGCCGAAGAACAGGTTCGGTTTCCCCAACCGCATGAAGTCTTCTTTGTTGCTCCAGTCCGGCTGCGCGATGATGCCGACGCGGAAGCCCTGCGCTTCCAGCATACGGCCGATGATCGCCATGCCGAAGCTCGGGTGGTCGACATAGGCGTCGCCGCTGATGATGATCACGTCGCAGCTGTCCCAGCCCAGTTGATCCATCTCGGCTCGCGACATCGGTAAAAACGGCGCGGTGCCATAACATTCCGCCCAATAAGGCTTATAGGAAAACAGTTCACGATCGGGTTGGATCAGGCTGGTGGTGCTCATTCTGCCGCTCTTTTTACAGGTTAATTAATCGCCGGGCGGCGATTATACGCACTAGTGACAAAAAGAGCATGGTTATTTCGCTAACCATTCACCTCGAATTCATAAACATCGCTGCGGCACAAGATATCACTGTACTCCAATGCCTCGCCCCGGGCGTTGCGGCTGGTCTGGATGATGTGCAACAACGGCGCGCCGCACGGTACGTTGAGCAGTTCGGCAACCTCGTCGCTGCAGGATACCGCCTTCAACAGAAAGTGTTTATCTTCAGGCACGATGCCGCGCGATTGCCATAGCGCATACAGCGAATGTTCCAGCTGCCCCGGTTCTGGCAGGAAGCGCTGCGGTATATAGGTAGTTTCCAGCGAGACCGGGCTGCCGTTCAGCAAGCGCAACCGCCGCAGTTTAATCACCTCGTCTCCCTCCGCCAGCCCCAGCGCCGCCGCGGCCTTGGCCGGTGCGCCGACCCGGGTGCGCAGCAGCCATCGATTGCTGACGCGGCTGCCGTGGCGCAGCGCCTGAGCGGTGAAACCGCTGTCCTTATCGAGGGAATAACCAATGTGCATCGCCACGCGGGTACCAACGCCCTGCTGCCGAGAAATCAGCCCCTTCTCCTCCAGCAGCTTCATCGCCTTGCTGACGGTGACGCGCGACAGCGCCAGGCCTTCCGCCATCTGCCGTTCCGGCGGCAAAAACGCCTCCGCCGCCAACACCTGCTGCCTGATTGCAGTTTCTATCGCCGTCGCCAGCTGAATATAACGCGGCGCTACCGCCCCCTGCGCCAGATGGCCACGCAGCCAGGCCATAAAATCCGTCATTCGCCCGCCCTCCTGCTTATGCCATTTGTCTGAATTTCATTTTTATCCTATCGCCTGTCCAGCGATAAGCCCCTCACCTTAACTAAAATATCGCTAATGTTTTCAGAGTGGCATCACAATTTTTGCCTAATGGACTTTCATTGGATCTAGATCGCGCGTAATCTGTGCTTATTGATGTTGATACATCAATAGCACCAACACCAGGGACCCACTTTAAAAACAATAAAAAACCCGCTGCCAGCCCTAAAGGATACCCTTGATGGCCGGCAGCGGGCATATACTGCCAGCACAAACGGCCGATAATAAGCAACGGAGCTAATGGATAGCTTGCTCACGGCTCATAGCCGCGTCACAGGATCCTATCGCGTGAGCGAACCGGACTGATGTCGGCAAATAGAAACGTACCCGCTTCGCCAACCCCCGCTGCAGACCCACTCTTTGGCTACACTCATTGGCGCCGTGCGGCCGACGTGCCTCACCCGATAAGGCGGATACCGCCCTCATTTTGACAGACCTGGCGGTCTCAGCCGCTACACACTGCGCGGAATCGGCGTCGTCCCCCGACAACGGGATAGCCGGCCTCAACCGCGCCAACGGAATCGATTTTCAGTCAACTGCGGCGGCCCTCGCGGCCCTGCGCAACAGGGATCATTTGCTATGACCGATATCAATCGCAATGAAGCATGGAAGGTAGAAAGCACCGGTATCGACCGGGTGCCGGACGCGGAGCAGACCGGCAAGCCCATCGAGCTGTTTTGGATCTGGTCGGCGGCCAATATCGGCATCCTCGGCGTAGTGTACGGCGCCATCATCGTCGGCTTCGGCTTATCTTTTCTGCAATCGGTGCTCGCCGCGCTGGTCGGCGTCGCCAGCTTCGTGCTGGTCGGCCTCACCAGCTTCGCCGGCAAGCGCGGGCGCACCTCTACGCTGACGCTGTCGCGGGTGATTTTCGGGCTGAAGGGCAACGTGGCGCCCACCCTGTTCAGTTGGATCAACCTGATGGGCTGGGAAGCGGTCAACGTGATCACCGGCACCCTGACGCTGGCGGCGCTGTTCGAGGCCTTCGGGTTGGGGGCCAGCCACCTGCTGACCGCGCTCAGCCTATTGTTGTTCGGCGGGCTCACTGTCGTCGTCAGCCTGCTGGGGCAAAATACCGTGGTCTGGATGCAAAGCTGGTTCAGCCGCATCTTCGGCACCATGACGCTGATCGTGGTGCTCTATATCCTGTTCAACACCGAATGGAGCCAGGTGCTGGCGCTGCCTTCCGGCAGCTGGTTGACCGGCTTCCTGCCGGCGGTATCGGTGATCGCCGCCGGCACCGGCATCAGTTGGGCGATCGCCGGCGCCGATTACAGCCGCTATCAAAGCCCGAGCTCGTCGAGCAAAGGCATTTTCGCCGCGGTGATGGGCGGTGCCTGTTTGCCGCTAATGCTGCTGATGCTGGCCGGTATTCTGCTTTCCGTGCAGCTGCCCGATCTGGCCAGCGCCGCCAACCCCATCGCGCTGATTGGCTCGGTGCTGCCCGCCTGGATGGCGATCCCTTATCTGCTAGCCGCCACCGCCGGCATCGTCACCATCGCGGTGCTCAGCCTGTATTCCGCCAGCCTTAATCTGCTGACCATCGGCGTGCAGGTCAAACAGTGGTTGGCGGTATCGATCGACGCGGTCGTGGTGCTGGGCATCGCCCTGTATGTGCTGTTCATCTCCGGCGACTTTATGGGGCCGTTCATCTCCTTCCTGGTCTTCTGCGGGGTGTTCCTGGCGGCCTGGGAGGCGATTTTCCTGCTCGATTACCTGTGCCTGCGCCGTCGCCACGGGTATGATGGCAACGCTTTGTACGGCCTGCATGGCCAGAACCGCGGCGTGCGCAAAGCCCCGCTGTTTTGCTGGTTCCTCGGCGCCCTGTGCGGCCTGCTGGTCACTAAAACTGGTTTTATCGACGGCCCGCTGGCCAAAGGCTTGTTTGCCGATTCCAGCCTGGGGCTGTTTGTGTCGTTTGCGGTGAGTCTGATCGCTTACGGTCTGTACCTGACCCAACGCAGAGAACATCAATGAGTGAGTGGGAAGCTGTAACACCTGTCCTGGTGATTGGGGGCGCGGTCGGCGATCTGGTGATGACGCTGCCCCGCCTGCCGACCAGCGGCGAAGATATCGAAGCCCAGCCGCAGGCGCGGCAAATCGGCGGTTGCGCGTTCAACGTGGCGCGCGCGCTGACGCGCCTTGAAGTGCCGGTGATTAACGGCATGCCGGTTGGCAACGGCGAATGGGGCGCGGCTGTCGAAGCCGCCATGGGCGAACTGGGGCTGGAGGTGCTGTTGCGCCATGGCCAGATGGACAATGGCTGGTGCCTGGCGCTGGTGGAGCCGAACGGCGAACGCACCTTCATCACGGTTTCCGGTTGCGAAAGCCAATGGAATAAAGCGCAGCTGGCCACGCTGCCGCTGACGGAACACACCCTGATCTACGCCAGCGGCTATGAGCTGGCGGGCGAAAACGGCGAAGCGCTGCGCGAGTGGCTGACGCGCATGCCGTTCGACCAACCGCGTCTGATCGATCCCGGCCCGCGCATCGCCCAGCTCAGCGAAGATTTCTTCGCTATGCTCAGCGACAGCCACACCCTGCTGACGCTCAACCGCGACGAAGTGGCCGCACTGTGCGGCGCCGGCGACGCGGTGGATGCCGCGCAGCGCTACGCCGCCGCCCGTAACCTGACGTTGATCTGCCGCCTGGATCGCGACGGCGCGTGGATCTGTGACGGCCGCACGCCGCCGCTGCACATTCCCGCCTATCCGGTGGACGTGGTCGATACCATAGGCGCGGGCGATGCCCACTGCGCCGGTTTGCTGGCGGGGCTGTCCGCCGGCTGGCCGCTGCCGCGGGCGGTCGATCTGGCCAACCGGGTCGCCGCCTGCGTGGTGGCCAGCCTCGGCGCCGCCAATCCGCCGGACCGGCATCACCTGCAACAGCGCTTCCCGCAGGCCTGACGTTTCAGGGCGCCGCCATCCAGCGCCCTCAGCCTTACTGCGCCGCCGCCGCCGCACTCTCCTGCGGCGAGTGGCGATAGTTGAAGCTCAACGCGAACACAATCCCCAGTACCAGTGTATACAGCGCAAACACCAGCCAGATGCTCTGCCAGTCTTTCACGCCGTCATGACTGAAGAAATCCACCACTTCGCCGCTGGCGAGCGCACCCACATAGGCGCCCAACCCGTTCACCATGGTCATGAACAGCCCCTGCGCGCTGGCGCGGATGCGGTGATCGGCCTCTTTCTCGACGAAGATGGCGCCGGAGATATTAAAGAAGTCGAACGCACAGCCGTAGACGATCATCGACAGCAGCAGCAGAACGAAACCAAAGCCGACCGGCGTGCCGTACGCCAGGAACAGGAAACGCAGCGTCCAGGCCGCCATGCTGATCAACATCACCTGCTTGATGCCGTAACGGCGCAGGAAGAAGGGAATGGTGAGGATAAAGAACACTTCGGAGATCTGCGACAGCGACAGCAGCACCGCCGGATACCGGACGCTGAGGCTGTCCTGATACAGCGGATTGAGCGACAGATCGTGCAGAAACGGGTTACCGAAAGTATTGGTTATCTGCAGCGCCGCGCCAAGCAACATGGCGAACAGGAAAAACAGCGCCATGCGCCGCTGGCGGAACAACACCAGCGCATCCAGCCCCAGCACGCTCACCCAGCTCTTCGACTCGGCCGCGCGGTTGGTCGGGCAGCGCGGCAGCGTCAGCGAATAGGCAGACAACAGCAGCGACGCCGCAGAAGCCAGATACAGCTGCAGATTGCTGAGCTCGATACGGCTGAAGCCGACCAACCACATCGCCAGAATGAATCCCACGGTGCCGTACACCCGCACCGGCGGAAAGTCCCTCACCGTGTCAAAGCCGTGCTTCTCCAGGCAAAAATAGGAAATGGCGTTGGAGAGCGCGATGGTCGGCATATAGACCATGGCATTGAACAGCATCACCCAGAACATCAGCATCGGTTGCTCGACCTGCGCCGCGCAGTACAGCGCCAGCGCCCCGAACAGGTGGCAAAGCGCATACAGGTAGTTGGCCTTCATCCACCGATCGGCGATGATGCCCGCCAGCCCCGGCATGATCAGCGCGGCGATGCCTTTGGCGCTGTAGACCATCCCCACCTGCATGCCGCTGAAATGCAGCGTGTTGATCATGTAGGAGCCCAGCGTCACCAGCCAGGCGCCCCAGATAAAGAACTGCAGGAAAATCATGATTTTTAATCGTGTTTTTATCGCCATCGCCATCACCTTGTTATTATGCTTTCAACGATGATTGGTGCAGCGGGCCCCCTGCAGCCCGCCGCCGGTTTGCTTGCGGTGTTACAGCGTTTTGAACAGCTCGCGGATAAGGCGCATGAAATCGTCCGCCGCCAGCGCCGCGCAGCTGAGCGTTTGTTCATGGGAGAGCGGCGTGTCCGACAACCCTTCGGCGTAGTTGGTCATCGCGGACACCACCAACACCTTGAGACCGCAGTGGCGCGCCGTCAGGACTTCCGGCACGATCGACATGCCCACCACGTCGCAGCCCAGGGTCTGCATCATGCGGATCTCCGCCGGCGTTTCGAAATTCGGCCCGGTGTAGGCGGCGAATACCCCTTCCGCCAGCGGGATGCCCGCGCTTTCGGCCACCGCCGCCAGTTGGGCGCGCAGATCGCGATCGTAGGCGTTCGCCAGACTGAAGAAGCGCGGCCCGAAGCGCTCGTCGTTGGCGCCGACCAGCGGCGATTCCGGCATGAAGTTGATGTGATCGGTAATGGCCACCAGGCTGCCCGGCGCCACCGAGCGGCGCAGCGAACCGGCGGCGTTGGTCGCCAGCAGGAATTCGCAGCCCAGCAGTTTGAAGGTGCGCACTGCGGTGGTCATCACCTGCATGCCGCGCCCTTCATAGAAATGACCGCGCCCTTTCATGCACAATACCGGCACGCCCTCCAGCTTGCCGGCGACCAGTTGCCCGGCGTGGCCGGCGACGCCGCTCACCGGGAAACCCGGCAGCTCCGCATAGTCGAGGGTGACGGTTTCGGTCATCACCTCCGCCAAAGCGCCGAGCCCGGAGCCGAGAATCAAGGCCGCTTTCGGCTGGAAGCCCGGCAAACGGGTGCGGACGACATCGGCGCAGGTAAAAGCATCTTCTTGATTAAACATCGTATTCTCTCTTTCAGCGGGGGATAATAATCCCCATAGTAGAGAGCGAGGCGCGGCCGAGACCAATACATTCTTGGCGGCCGATTTATTCCATTTACCTATAAGTTGAGCTGCGTCACAGGAGGCGTTACCCCGGATGAACCCGCCCCAAGCCCTGCCCGATCCCGGCCGGATTAACTTCCGCCTGCTGCACTATTTCCGCGTGGTGGCGGAAGAGATGAACTTCACCCAAGCGGCGCGACGGCTGAATATGTCACAGCCGCCGCTCAGCAAGCACATCAAGGATCTGGAAAGCCAACTCGGGGTGGTGCTGTTCAAACGCACCACCCGCTCCATGACGCTGACGCCGGCCGGCCGCACGCTGCTGCGCAACGTCGAGCGACTGCTGGATCAGGCCGACAGCGCGCTGCATCAGGTGCAACAGATGGGGCGTGGCGAAGGCGGCCATATGGTGGTCGGTATGGTCGGCACCTCGGCCTGGGGCGGGCTGATCGCGGCGCTGCGGCGATTCAGCGAGCGGAGCGCCGGCGTCACCTGGTCGTTGAACGAGCTGACGCCCAGCCAGCAAATCATCGCGCTGCAAAAGCGGCATATCGACATCGGGGTCTGGCGAGAGGCACAGCAACAGACGCTGCCGGGGTTGACCTGCCAACGGTTGGCAAGCGAAAGCATCGCCGTGGTGCTGCCGCTTGATCATCCGCTGGCGCAGCAGGAAAACATTCCGCTGGCGGCGCTGCAGAACGATAGCTTCATCGTGCTGCCGCCGCATGAGGCCAGCCTGGGGCTGTATCTGCACAATCTGTGCCTGCAGCAGGGATTTTTGCCGGACGTCGCTTATCAGGTTAACGAGCCGCAAACCCTGCTGGCGCTGGTGGCGGAAGGCTGCGGCATTACGCTGCTGCCGGACAGCTACGGCCGCATTCCGTGGCCCGGCGTACGCTTTTGCTCGCTGCAACAGGCGCCGCCGGCGGATCTGTACGCGGTTTACCGCGCAGACAGCGTCACGCCGGTGGTGCAGGCCTTCCTGGAGATGCTGCGGGCGCCCTAAGCGGCCCGCAGAGCGGGTTACATTGTCGGCTGCACCATCAGCTGGCCGGCGGTGCCGCGATCGGCCATCTCCAGCGTCTGGCTGTAATACAGGAACGGGAAGTGTTCGGAGGTAGGTTGGTTGAAATACACCAACAGCTCGACGTCGCCATCGACCCAGACGGTGTCCTTCCAGCCGCGATCTTCCGCCATCGGCTGCGCGCCGTTGACGCGTTTGATCAGGAACTGCACGCCCTGAATATGGAACGACTGCGGCGTATCCGCATGAATGTTCCAACGTTCCCAGGTGCCTTGCTGTGCCTGTACGTCGATGCGGTTCATGTCCCAAATCGCGCCGTTGATGCCGGCGCCGCCGTCGCCCAGGCGGAAATCGCGGGTGCGGCTGGCGCTGCCGTCCAACAGCTGATCCGCCAGCAGGCGCATCGGCAAGTTGTCGGTCACCAGCGGCAGCAGGCCGGTCGGGCGCAGCGTCAGCACCTGGGTGGACACCAGAATGCTCGACGGCTCGAACAGGCCGCGCAGGCGATCCATGATGCCCGCCGCTTCACCGGCGGTGATGGTCACCTCCTCGCCCTTCGACATGTCGATCAGCACTTCCCGGCGTTCGCCCGGCGCCAGCGAAAGCTGTTGCACCGCGACCGGCGCAGGCAAGAAGCCCTGATCGCTGGCGATCACGTTGAACGGCCGCCCGTCGCTGAGCTGCAGGGTATAACGCCGCGCGTTGGAGGCATTTAGAAGGCGCAAACGCACCCAGCCGCGCGATACGTCGACATACGGGTTTTGCGCGCCGTTAACCAACAGCGTATCGCCGACGAAGCCGCCCTCCGACGGCGCGTCGTATTGTGGCGTGCCGAAGTTATCGAAGCGTTTGTCTTGAATGATCAACGGGAAATCGTCGACGCCATAGTGGTTGGGCAGCGGCAGCGCTTTGCTGACGGCATCCTCCACCAGCCACAGCCCGGCCAACCCGTTGTAAACGTGCGGCGCCATACGGTTTGGGGTGTTGGCGTGGTACCAGCAGGTAGCCGCCGCCTGACGGATGGGCAGCACCGGCGACCAGTCGACGTTGGGCGACATCATGCGCGGCGCACCGCCCATCAGGGTGCCCGGCACCTGCAGACCGCTGATGGTCATCGCCACCGGCTCCTGCAGACGGTTGCTGTAAATCAATTTGACGTCGTCACCGCTGTAAACCCGCACCGTCGGCCCCAGGTACATGCCGTTGATGCCCCACACCGCCGCTTTGCGGTTATCCATAAACGCCCAGTGGGCGCGCTGCAAGGTCAGGAACAGCGGCTGACCGCGGCGAGACTCCAGCAGCGGAGGAATAGGTAACGGGGTCTGCGTTCCGCTCGCTTCAGCCCTCAGCGGCACGGCGCCCGCGCACAGCGCCAGGCCCGATGCCTGTAAAAACTGACGTCGACTGAGTGACATATCTTCTCCATGAAAAGCAATAACTAAACCGTGTGCAAAACCCAAACGCCCGCCAATCAAGATTAGCAGGCGTTCAGGCGTTAACGGCGCTGAACGCCAATTAAAACCTTATTCTTTGAAGCCGGTAGACTCTTATTTTTTGGCGGCGTTGCGCTGGGCGACTTCAGCGTCCAATTCGGCGATTTTCGCCTCCATCAGCTCGCGGCAATGGGCCGCCAGCTCGCGCACGTTTTCTTTGCCGTATTTGCTGGTATCCACCGGCGCCAACATCTCGACGATCACATGCCCGTTATTCCAGCGATTAAGATTTATATTACCGCTGGTGGTGGATACACAGATCGGTACAATCGGCACGCCGGCGGCGATGGCCGCGTGGAACGCGCCGGTTTTAAACGGCATCAGCCCACGGCCACGGCTGCGGGTTCCTTCCGGGAACATCCAGATAGAAATGTCTTTCTTTTTGAACTGCTCCGCCACCTGGGCGATGGTGCCGTGCGCCTTGGCGCGATTATCACGATCTATCAGCAGATTACCGGTCAGCCAATACAGCGGGCCGAAAAACGGGATCCATACCAGACTTTTTTTACCGACGGTCACGGTGCGCGGCTGCACAATATTAGAAGCCGTCACCATGTCGTAGTTATTTTGGTGGTTGGCGATATAGATGCACTTGCCGTTGTTGGCCGCATCGGCCGGCACACGGGTTTCAACCTTGATGCCGAACAGCGTCGACAGGCGGCCGAAAAGATGGCCGAAGGTCGCCACATGGCGGGGGTTGCGCGGGCTGAACAAGCAATAAATAGAACCGAAAATACACACCAGAATACAGAAGAGAGTGGCGAGAACGGCACGCAAAATCAATAACATAACAACCTCATTAGCACACTGCCAACGCAGTTTACTTCGCTGCGCAGATTCCTTTACTCATTATTTGCCGGCCGGGCGATAAGCACGCCCATGTCGCCCGCATTTCTCGCTATTTTCCTGCCAGGCGGCAGTACGCACAATAATTTTATGCGCAGAAATGTTAACTATTTGGAAAATAAACGCCAGCAAAAATAAATAAGGCGGCCACAGCATGCTGCGACCGCCCGTTAACGCTAGCGCCAACGCTTACTCTTCGCTGTCGCCACCCGACGCCCGCACCGGCGCATCCACTTCGACGCGATCGATGCGCTGCAGGCCACGCGGCAGCTGGGTACCCTTGCGGCCGCGCTCCGCGCGGAACTTCTGCAGATCTTCCGGGCGCAGCGTCAGCTTGCGTTTGCCAACGTGCAACGTGACGGACGCCTGCGGCGGCAGCACGAACAGCCAGGCCAGCTTGTCTTCACCGGCTGCGGCCTGCGCCGCAGGAATGGAGACGATCTTGTTGCCCTTGCCCTTCGACAGCTGCGGCAGATCGGCGACCGGGAACATCAGCATGCGCCCGGCGGCGGTGATCGACAGCAGCATATCGTCTGCGCCGTGAATTTCCATCGGCGGCAGCGCTCTGGCGTTGTCCGGCAGCGTGATCATCACCTTGCCGGCGCGGTTGCGCGCCACCAGATCGTTGAAGGTACAGACGAAGCCGTAACCGGCGTCGGACGCCATCAGCAGCTTCTGATCGTCGGCCGCCATCAGCACCTGCTCAATGGTGGCGCCCGGCGGCGGTGTCAGCTTGCCGGTCAACGGCTCGCCCTGCCCGCGTGCCGACGGCAGCGTCATCGGATCGAGCGCATAGCTGCGCCCGGTAGAATCGATGAACACCACCGGCTGGTTGCTCTTGCCGCGTGCCGCACCACGGAAACTGTCGCCGGCCTTGTAGCTCAACCCGGCAGGATCGATATCGTGGCCCTTGGCGCTGCGCACCCAGCCCATTTCCGACAGCACAATGGTCACCGGCTCGGACGGCACGAAGTCATGCTCGCTCATCGCCTTGGCTTCCGCACGCTCGGTCAGCGGTGAACGGCGATCGTCGCCATAGGTTTGCGCATCGGCCTGGATCTCTTTCTTGATCAGCGTATTCAGCTTGCGCTCGGACGCCAGCAGCGCCTGCAGCTGATCGCGCTCTTTCGCCAACTCATCCTGCTCACCGCGGATCTTGACCTCTTCCAGTTTGGCCAGGTGACGCAGTTTCAGCTCGAGGATCGCTTCCGCCTGGGTATCGGAGATGCCGAAACGCTGCATCAGCACCGGCTTCGGCTCATCCTCGCTGCGGATGATGTGGATCACCTCGTCGATGTTGAGGAACGCCACCAGCAAACCTTCGAGGATATGCAGACGTTTGAGCACTTTCTCGAGGCGGTAGTTCAGGCGGCGGCGCACCGTATCACGACGGTAGGCCAGCCATTCGGTGAGGATCTCCACCAGCCCTTTCACCTGCGGGCGGTTGTCCAGACCGATCATGTTCATGTTGATGCGGTAGCTGCGTTCCAGATCGGTGGTAGCGAACAGGTGATTCATCACCTGCTCCAGATCGATGCGGTTGGAACGCGGCACGATCACCAGACGCGTCGGGTTTTCGTGGTCGGATTCATCGCGCAGATCCTCGACCATCGGCAGCTTCTTGGCGCGCATCTGGCTGGCGATCTGCTCCAGCACCTTGGCGCCGGAAACCTGATGCGGCAAGGCGGTGATCACCGCGCTGCCATCCTCTTTCTTCCACACGGCGCGCATGCGCACCGAGCCGCGGCCACTCTGGTAAATTTTGCGAATCTCATCGCGCGGAGTGATGATCTCGGCTTCGGTCGGGAAGTCCGGCCCCTGCACGAACTCGAGCAGATCATCGAGCGAGGCGCCCGGTTTGTCGAGCAGCGCCACCGCCGCGGCGGCGACTTCACGTACGTTGTGCGGCGGAATGTCGGTCGCCATGCCGACCGCGATGCCGGTGGTGCCGTTCAGCAGGATGTTTGGCAGACGCGCCGGCAGCATCTTCGGCTCTTGCAGCGTGCCGTCAAAGTTCGGGATCCAGTCGACCGTGCCCTGGCCCAGTTCGGCCAGCAAGACTTCGGCGTATTTGGACAGGCGCGATTCGGTATAGCGCATCGCCGCGAACGACTTGGGATCGTCCGGCGCGCCCCAGTTCCCCTGGCCGTCCACCAGCGGATAGCGATACGAGAACGGCTGCGCCATCAGCACCATGGCTTCATAACACGCGCTGTCGCCGTGCGGGTGGTATTTACCCAGCACGTCGCCCACGGTACGGGCGGATTTCTTGAATTTGGCGCTGTTGTTCAGCCCCAGCTCAGACATGGCGTAGATGATACGGCGTTGTACCGGCTTCAAACCGTCGCCAATGTACGGCAACGCCCGATCCATGATGACGTACATGGAATAGTTCAGATAGGCGTTTTCAGTGAATGTGTGCAGCGGTAAACGCTCTACACCGTCATGAGTCAGATCACTCATTACTCAATTATCCTCAGACCGTGGCTTGGCAATCCCTTGGACGACAAAAGGCATCGCTTGTCGATTCTGCCCGCGATAGTAACCCATCTGCGGGGTAGCTGTCACAGTTGGCGCAAGGATCGCCGGCGACGGCCAATTCCGCGATGCGGTTTATGCAAAATTTCGCTACCTGGCGGCTTCTTTATTGACTGGCAGTCAACACTGTTGTGCGCCGGATCGCATTTTTACTTGCCTGACTAACGATTACACTCGTCACCAGCGAGATGGTTTCCGCCTTTTCGGCGGGAAGCATGCCATATCTTAACTCTGACGGGAGCCGCGAAAGATGAGCAATATCCTGATTATCAACGCTAAAAAACAATTCGGCCATTCCAACGGCGAACTCAACCAAACCCTGAGCGACGTGGCGGAAAGCTTCCTGCGCGATCTGCAGCACGATGTGCAGGTCACCGTGGTCGACGACGGCTATGACATCGAAGCCGAAGTACAGAAATACCTGTGGGCCGACGCGGTCATCTATCAGATGCCGGGCTGGTGGATGGGCGAACCCTGGATCCTGAAAAAATACATCGATGAAGTGTTCACCGCCGGCCACGGTAGCCTGTATGCCAACGACGGCCGCTCTCGTTCTGACGAAAGCAAAAAATATGGCTCCGGCGGCCTGATCCAGGGCAAAAAATACCTGCTGAGCCTGACCTGGAACGCCCCGCTGGAGGCCTTCACCGATCCCGATCAGTTCTTCCACGGCGTCGGCGTCGACGGCGTTTACCTGCACTTCCACAAGGCCAACCAGTTCCTGGGGATGGAAGCGCTGCCGACCTTCATCTGCAACAATGTGATCAAAGAGCCGAATATCGCGGACGACATCACGCGTTATCGCGAGCATCTGGCGAAAATTTTTGCTTAACTGGCGCAGAACATTCTCATCAACGAGGTAAGCATGATCACCGTAATCGCAGAAATCAAAGTGAAACCCGGCCACCGCGCCACCGTATTGCAAGCCATTGAAAAACTAGTGCCGCTGGTGCTGGCGGAAGACGGCTGCGGCGAATACACGCCGATGGTCGACAGCAATACCCAGGCGCCGTGGCAGAAGCGGTCGCCGGATTCGGTGTTCATGCTGGAGAAATGGGAAAGCATGGCGCATCTGGAAAAACACCTGGCCATTGAGCACATGCTCAAACACCGCGACACCCTCAAGGACAGCGTGCTGGACACCGAGATCTACATCCTGGAAAACGCCCTGTAATCCGTGTCTTATAACGTCTGCGCGTCGATGTGCGCGCTGACGTAGTCCAGAAAACAGGTGATACGCGCCGCCAATTGCGTATTGCGGTAATACACCGCATTGATCGGCTGGCGCACGTCCAGCGTCTCCTGCTCCAGCAATGTCACCAACCTGCCGGCTTCCCGATCGCGACGGGTCATAAAGTCTGCCAGCTGTACGATCCCCTCGCCCCGCAGCGCCAATTGCCGCAGCGTTTCACCGCTGGACGCCGAGATCGTTGGCGTGATGGTGAAATGCGGCGCCTGGCGATAGCGCAACGGCCACTGGTTCAGTGATTCCGGCTGGGTAAAACCGAGCAGACAATGCCGATGCAACGCCTCCACGCTCTGCGGCGTGCCGTGCTGCTGCAGATAAGCCGGGCTGGCGAGGATGCGCAACCGGCTGGCGCCCAGCGCGCGCGCATGAATGGTCGAATCGCGCAACGCACCGATGCGAATAGCGATATCCGTGCGTTTTTCCAGCAGATCGATAACCAGGTTGTCGGTGTTCAGCTCGAGCGAAATTTGCGGATAACGTTCCCTGAACCCCGCTACCAGCGGCACGATGACGTGCTCCATAAAAGGCGCAGCCGCATTTATCCGCAACCGCCCGGCCGGCATCTGCCGACGCACCGCCATTTGTTCTTCGGCATTTTCCACCGAGTTGATGATCGTACGCGCATGGCTCAGGAAGCTTTCCCCCTCTTCGGTCAGCTCCAGGCGACGCGTAGTGCGGCGCATCAGGGTGGTATCGAGCTTGTTCTCCAGGCGGCTGAGCGCGCGGCTGATGCCGGATGTCGTCTGGCCGAGCCGATCGGCAGCGGAGGTGATGGAACCGCTGTCGACCACCGAGGTGAACGCCAGCAATTCTTCGAGCGTGATCTTCATGCATTTCGGCCCAGGTTATCGGGCGCCGCATGAACGCCCTGCGGGAAAGCAGGCCCGGCGTTCACCGGGCCAGGGTCAGGCTCAGACCGCCAATTCGGCCATGTCGCCCTTGTCTTGCAGCCAGTTACGGCGATCTTCCGAACGCTTCTTGGCCAACAGCATGTCCATCACCGCCAGCGTCTGATCGACATCATCTTCCGCTACCGTCAGTTGCACCAACCGGCGGGTATTCGGATCGAGGGTGGTTTCGCGCAGCTGCAGCGGGTTCATCTCACCCAGCCCTTTAAAGCGCTGGACGTTCGGCTTGCCCTTCTTGCGCTTCAGCTGTTCCAGCACGCCGGCCTTCTCTTCTTCATCCAGCGCGTAGAACACTTCTTTACCGAGATCGATGCGGTACAGCGGCGGCATGGCGACATAAACGTGGCCGCCTTTCACCAGCGAACGGAAGTGGCGCACGAACAGCGCGCACAGCAGCGTGGCGATGTGCAGGCCGTCGGAGTCCGCATCCGCCAGGATGCAAATTTTGCCGTAGCGCAGCTGGCTGAGATCTTCGCTGTCCGGATCGATGCCGATCGCCACGGAAATGTCGTGCACTTCCTGCGAGGCCAGCACTTCGTCCGAGGACACTTCCCAGGTATTCAGGATCTTGCCCTTCAGCGGCATGATCGCCTGATATTCGCGATCGCGCGCCTGCTTGGCCGATCCGCCCGCCGAGTCCCCTTCCACCAGGAACAGTTCGGTCATGGCCAGATCCTGCGAGGTGCAGTCCGCCAGCTTGCCCGGCAGCGCCGGCCCGCTGGTCAGCTTCTTGCGCACCACTTTCTTGGCCGCGCGCAGGCGGCGCTGGGCGCTGGAAATCGCCAGCTCGGCCAGCTGTTCCGCCGCCTGAACGTTCTGGTTCAGCCACAGGCTGAAGGCGTCTTTCACCACGCCGGAAACGAAGGCCGCACACTGACGCGAAGAGAGACGTTCTTTGGTCTGCCCGGCGAACTGCGGATCCTGCATCTTCACCGACAACACGTAGGCGCAGCGATCCCAGATATCCTCCGCCGACAGCTTCACGCCGCGCGGCAGGATGTTGCGGAATTCGCAGAACTCGCGCATCGCGTCCAGCAGCCCCTGACGCAGGCCGTTGACGTGGGTGCCGCCCTGCATGGTTGGGATCAGGTTGACGTAGCTTTCGGTCAGCAGCTCGCCGCCTTCCGGCAGCCACAGCAGCGCCCAGTCCACCGCTTCGGTATCACCGGCGAAATTGCCGACGAACGGCGCTTCCGGCAGGGTGATCAGGCCGTTAACCGCTTCCATCAGGTAGTCGGTCAGGCCGTCCTGGTAGCACCAGCGCTGCTCGGTGTTGTTCACCTTGTCGATGAAATAGATCTCGACGCCGGGGCACAGCACCGCTTTGGCCTTCAGCAGGTGAGTCAGGCGCGATACCGAGAAACGCGGGCTGTCGAAGAACTGTTCGTCCGGCCAGAAGTGCACGCTGGTGCCGGTGTTGCGTTTGCCGCAGGTGCCGGTCACCGTCAGGTCTTGCACTTTGTCGCCGTTTTCGAAGGCGATGCCATAGACGTTGCCGTCGCGGCGCACGTTGACTTCTACCCGCTTCGACAGGGCGTTGACCACCGAGATCCCAACGCCGTGCAGGCCGCCGGAGAACTGGTAGTTTTTATTCGAGAATTTACCGCCGGCGTGCAGCCGGCACAGGATCAACTCAACCGCCGGCACGCCCTCTTCCGGGTGGATGTCCACCGGCATGCCGCGGCCGTCGTCGATCACTTCCAGCGACTGATCGGCGTGCAGGATCACGTCGATACGCTTGGCGTGACCAGCCAACGCTTCGTCGACGCTGTTATCGATCACCTCTTGGCCGAGGTGGTTTGGGCGCGTCGTGTCGGTATACATGCCGGGACGACGGCGCACTGGTTCTAGACCGCTGAGTACTTCAATGGCATCAGCGTTATAGCTGGATTGAGTCATCGTTGATTATTTTTTCGTGGTTAAAGGGAGGTGCCGGAACGGTCCGTCAGACCGCGTTTAGCCCTAAAAAATCCACAATCTGGGGGAAGTAGTGCTCGAAACCGACGAAGGCGTGGTTTCCACCCGACTCCACCGTTTGCCGACACGCGGTGTAATACGCCACTGCCTGGCCGTAATCGAGAATTTCATCGCCCGTTTGCTGCAGCAGCCAGATTAAATCCGGCGACTCCAAGGGATCGATCTGCATCACTTTCAGATCGTAAACGTGCCGAGACTCTAACACATATTGCTGGCCGGTGTAGGGGTTCTCGTTGGCGCCGAGATAGTCCACCAGCAGCTCAAACGGCTTGACCGCCGGGTTGACCACCACCGCCGGCAGGGAAAAACACTGCGACAGCCAGGTGGCATAATAGCCGCCCAGCGATGAGCCGACCAGCCCGAGCGTTTGCCCGGCGCGTTCCAGCACCATATTTTCCAGCATCTCGGCGGCCTCCGCCGGAAAGGCCGGCAGCTGCGGCACCAGCATCTCGATGTCGGGATGGTGCTCGGCCAGCCAGGCCTTGAAGGCCACCGCCTTGGCCGACTGCGGCGAACTATTGAAACCGTGCAGGTAGAGCAGCGTCGAAGGCATCAGTATCCATCCGAGTCCATATCGGGGCGGAAATCGTCGTTTTCCAGGCGGAACACCTGCGTCTCGACGCGGCCGTCCGGCAGCAGATCGAGGTAACGCCAGCCGGGGGAGACGTCGTCGATGGTAAAGTTAGTGCAGTGCGGCTTGAATTGCACGCAGGTGGACGGCGTCGCCAACAGGCGCCGGCCCTGCCATTCCAGATCCAGATCCTGATGAATGTGCCCGCACACTACGGTATTCACTTTCGGATAACGCAGCAGGATCGCGCCCAGCATATGCGGGTTGCGCAGGCTGTGCTGATCGAGCCAGGTGCAACCGGACGGCAGCGGATGATGGTGCAGCAGCAACAGCGTATAGCGCTCGGGGTGAGCCTGCAGGCAGCGCTCCATCCACTCGAGCTGATACTCGCTCAATTCGCCGTGCGGCACGCCGAACACCTGGCTGTCCAGCATCAGCACCTGCCAGTCGTCGCCCAGCAACACCTGTTTGGAAGGGGCAATGCCGGCGGCGGCCAACGCGTCGACCATCGCCGGTTGGAAATCGTGGTTACCCGGCAGCCACACGCAGGGGGCCGGCAATTGCGCGATGCCGGCGGCGAAGTGGCGGTACGCCTCTTGCGAATGATCCTGCGCCAAATCTCCCGTGGCGACGATCAAATCAACGTCGCGGCGCTGCGCCTGGATGGCGTCCAGCACCGCGTGATAGCTGCGATAGGTATTGATGCCGAGCAACGTCTCGTGTTCGCCGGCAAAAAGGTGGGTATCTGTTATTTGTAGAATCCTGACCGCGGCCCCACTCGCCACGGGCAGTTTAAACAGGCTTTCCAAATGGTGTCCTTTGTTATTTCAGTCTGTCTAACAAACCGGAACCGCCATCGCTCCATGCGCCAAACAGTAGCGCAGCCAATCAGCAAGAAACTGGTTAATTTGATGCTTTTCGTCGCGTTGATGCAACTTTTTATTAGGATAATCATAACGCGCTTTAAAGCGGTAGATCTGCTGACTGGAACACACTTCCGCAACCATGGCGTCATGGTACAACCGCACCGTCATCGCGGGCAGGCTCCAGTAGCTGACCGCCGGAAAGATCTGCTCGATCTCCACCAGCGACGTGTAACGCGTGGACTCAACGATGGTCAAACGATAGCCGGCGCCGTTCACCTGATAAGTCACCGTTTCGCCCGCTTCATCGTTGCGCGGCAGCAAGCGGCGCAATTGCGCGAAGTTGGTTTCGCACAATCTCATCATTTCGGGGAAATCAGGGGTATAGCGCTGTTTCATTAGTTGGCCCACTCTTTTCTCAACGATTCATGGTGCAACGCCAGCCATTGCAATGCAATCACTGATGCGGCGTTATCGATCGCGCCCTCCTCTACCCAGCGGTAAGCCTGCTCGCGGCTGACCACGTGGACGCGGATATCTTCATGCTCTTCCGCCAGACCGTGGATGCCCTCGGCGGTGCGGGCGTCCACTTCGCCGACCATGATCGACAAACGTTCGCTGGTACCGCCGGGGCTGGCCAGGTAGCTCAGCACCGGCTTACAGCGCCCGACCACCACGCCGGCCTCTTCCTGCGCTTCGCGGCGGCACACGTCTTCGACGCTTTCGCCGGTTTCGATCATACCCGCCACCATTTCCAGCAGCCAGGGCGAATTACGGGTATCGACCGCGGCGATGCGCAGTTGTTCAATCAGCACCACTTCATCGCGCACCGGATCATAGGGCAGCAGCACCGCCGCATGGCCGCGCTCGAAAATTTCACGCGTGATTTCAGGGCTCATTTCGCCATTGAACAACCGATGGCGAAACCGGTATAAATTGAGTGAAAAAAAACCACGGTACAGCGTCTCGCGTGCAATAATTTCTACATCTTTTTTATCGAAAGTAACGGGCGATGGCTGCGAACGGTTCATGCGCGAATTCTCCTGCTTGAGTATGCCGATAAAATAAACGGTTTTGATGACAGAAACAGCGGGACTCTCCGCCGCGGCTTTATGTTAGGCTGTTTCTCGCCGCCGGATGCGGCACGTTTGTGCGCTCGCAGGTAATAGCGGGAAACAATCCGGATTGTCAGCCATAATATCAGCTGCAGTCGACCGGGGCAGTACGCCAAGGTAAATGGGCGGTCTGAAAGGTAAAAGTTACGTGAGATGGCACATTCAGCCACCTGATGCGTACCGCAGACTCTGCTAGAATCGGCAACTATTTCGTCTATCGTCAGCGCTAACATAGCAATATTGCTGCACAACAAGGAATGCAAATGAAGAAACTGCTCCCCCTTCTTATCGGACTGAGCCTGGGCGGCTTCAGTGCAATGAGCCAGGCAGAGAACCTGCTGCAGGTCTACAAACAGGCCAGGGAAAGTAACCCGGATCTGCGCAAAAGTGCTGCTGACCGCGACGCCGCATTCGAAAAGATCAATGAAGCGCGCAGCCCGCTGTTGCCGCAGCTCGGTTTAACCGCAGGTTACGATTACACCAACGGTTATCGTGACAGCAATGGCGTTAACAGCAACGTGACCAGCGGTTCGCTGGCATTGACGCAAACCCTCTTCGACATGTCGAAATGGCGCCAGCTGACGCTGCAGGAAAAGACCGCCGGCATCTCTGACGTCACCTTCCAGACCGCAGAGCAGTCGCTGATTCTCAACACCGCCACCGCTTACTTCAACGTGCTGAAAGCGATCGACACGCTGTCCTATACCCAGGCGCAGAAAGACGCGGTCTACCGCACGCTGGATCAAACCACCCAACGCTTCAACGTGGGCCTGGTGGCGATCACCGACGTGCAGAACGCCCGTTCGAACTATGACACCGTGCTGGCGGCCGAAGTCTCCGCCCGCAACGATCTGGATAACGCGCTGGAAACGCTGCGCCAGGTGACCGGGGCCTTCTACCCGGAGCTGGCCTCGTTGAATACCGATCGCTTCAGTACCCAGCGCCCGGAAGCGGTGAACAACCTGCTGAAAGAAGCGGAAGCGCGCAACCTGAGCCTGCTGTCCGCCCGTCTGAGCCAGGATCTGGCGCGTGAGCAAATCCGTGCAGCCCAAACTGGCTATATGCCGACGATTGACGTCAGCGCGTCGACCGGCATCAGCAATACCAAATACAACGGCTCCAACACCGGCGGCGCGAATGCCGCACGCTACAGCGACTCCGATGCGGGCCAAAATAAGGTCGGCATCAGCTTCAACCTGCCGCTGTACAGCGGCGGCGCGACCAATTCGCAGGTGAAACAAGCGCAGTACGGCTTCGTCGGCGCCAGCGAGCAGTTGGAAAGCTCACACCGCAGCGTGGTGCAGACCGTGCGTTCGTCGTTCAACAACGTTAACGCTTCGATCAGCAGCATCAACGCCTACAAACAGGCGGTGATCTCCGCGCAAAGCTCCCTGGACGCGATGGAAGCCGGTTATCAGGTCGGTACCCGCACCATCGTCGACGTGCTGGACGCCACCACCACGCTGTATAACGCCAAACGTCAGCTGTCCGACGCGCGTTATACCTATCTGATCAACCAACTGAACATCAAGTCGGCGCTCGGCACACTGAACCAGAACGATCTGCTGCTGCTGAATGGCGCGTTGGGCAAACCGGTGTCAACCGCGCCTGACGCCGTCGCACCGCAAAACCGCGCGCAGGACGCCTATGCGGACGGTTATCAGGACAATGCGCCGATGCAACAAACCGCGGCGCCGGCACCGGCGGCCACTCGCGTATCCGCGCCGGCCGTTACCACCAGCCAACCGGCTCGCCACAGCGGCAACCCATTCCGTAACTGATGCGCGCACGTTGATAAACACGGGGTCCGGCCTGCGCCGCGCCCCGTTTTTTTTGCCCCGATTTCCCCGCTTCTGCCCACCGCCTCACAGCCGCCGCTACACCAGGTGGTATCATCTTCACTCTCGTTTTCGCAGTCTGGATGAGGTTCGATGGACAACGATTCACGCTGGCAGCGGCTGATTAACGACGGTGAACTGCCGCCGCCGCTGCGCCCGACACAAGCCGTTTACGCCTCCTGGCTGCGCTGCCGCAGCCTGATGCAGCCAGACGTTTGGCAGGCACCGCACCGCGCTCAGGGCGCCACCTTCGAATCGATTTGCCGCCGCAAGAACGATCTGCTGACGCTTGGCCAGGCGGCGCTGGAAGACGCCTGCGAATACATGGAGCCGCGGCGTTGTCTGTTGCTGATCCTCGACGAGAGCGGCTGCACGCTGTGGCATTGCGGCGACGCCCAAACCTGGGAGCATTTGCAGCAACTGGGATTCGCCCCCGGCGCTTACTGGGCCGAGGGACAGATCGGCACCAATGCACCGGCGCTGGCGGCGGCGGAAGGCCACCCGGTACGGGTGAGCGGTGAAGAGCATGTGCGCCAGGCGCTGCACGGCTGGTCGTTCTGCGCCACGCCGGTCTACGACAACAGCGGCCGCCAACGCGGCTCGATCGCCCTGGGTTGCCTGCTGCCCGATTGCGCCGCCGGCGATCTGTCGCTGACGCTGGCCATCGCCCGCGAAATCGGTAACTCGCTGAACGCCGACGGCCTGCTGGCGGAATCCAACCGCCATCTGAATCAGCTTTACGGCCTGCTGGACGGCGTGGACGACGGCGTCATGGCCTGGGATCACCGCGGCTACCTGCAATACATCAACCAGCGCGCCGCCGGCCTGCTGAAGCTGGACGAACAGCAGAGCCAGGGCAAGCCGCTGACGCAACTGTTGACGCTGCCCGCGCTGCTCAAGCGCGCCATCGCCGATCGCCAACCGCTGCAACACGTCGAAGTCACCTTCGAAAGTCAGCGACAATTTATCGCCGCATTGCTGACGCTCAAGCCGATTTTCGACGGCGATCGCTGCAGTTTCATCGCCCTGCTGCACCCGCTCGAACGGCTGCGCCAGTATGTCAGCAGCCAGCTGGGGCGCGTCAGCCACAGCTTCGAACAGATGCCCTCCACTTCGCTGGAAATGCGGCGACTGATCCGTTACGGGCAGCAGGCGGCCAAAGGCCAGCATCCGATCCTGTTGCGCGGGGAAGAAGGCGTTGGCAAAGAGCTGCTCAGCCAGGCTATCCACAACGCCGGCGAACGCGCCGCCGGGCCGTATATCGCCCTCAACTGCCAGCTGCTGACGCAGGCGCAGGGGCTGCGTGAGCTGCTGGGCAACGACGCCAGCGAAGAAGAGGCGGGCCAGCTCAGTAAATTCGAATTGGCCAACGGCGGCACGCTGTACCTCGAACAGATCGAATACCTGCCGGCGGAGATGCAGTCGGCGCTACTGCAGGTGTTGAAAACCGGCGTGGTGATCCGCCTCAATTCCAGCCGGGTGATCCCGGTCGATGTGCGTGTGATCGCCGGCAGCGCCGCCGATCTGCCGCTGCTGGTGCAGCAAAACCGTTTCCGCCGCCAGCTATTTTACAGCCTGCAGGCGTTCGAAATCCTGATCCCGCCTCTGCGCCAGCGGCTGAGCGATATTCCGCTGCTGGTCAAACACCATTTGCGCACGCTGGAGCTGCATTTTCAGTGTCGCTTCCGGGTCGATGACGAGGTGATGGCCCAGTTGGCGCTTTATCTGTGGCCGGGCAACGATTTGGAACTGAAAGGGGTGGTGGAGCGCGCGGCAATGATTTGCCACGGCCACCACATCCAGTTGGCGGATCTGCCGGCGCACCTGCTCGGCCAGCCGTCGCTGCTGGAAAGCGATCCGCAGCCCGGCGCACCGCTGTTGACGCTGACGGACATGGAACGCCAGGCGATCCTGCGCGCGGCGACCGTCAGCCGTGGCCAGGTGACGGAGATGGCGCAGCTGCTGGGCATCGGCCGCACCACGCTGTGGCGGAAGATCAAACAGCACGGGAT
Source organism: Serratia sp. CY47444 (assembly GCF_052168635.1). NCBI lineage: Bacteria > Pseudomonadati > Pseudomonadota > Gammaproteobacteria > Enterobacterales > Yersiniaceae > Serratia > Serratia sp. CY47444. The sequence goes on along the minus strand of NZ_JBJNMH010000016.1, from coordinate 9,320 downwards.
CGACATCCGCCAGTTCAAGCTGCGTGCCTAGTGGCTGAGCTGCAATACCCCGCGCGCGGCGTCCAGCATCGCCTTCTGCCCGCTGCGGGTTTTGCTCAGGCAATCCTGCATGCCGACCACCATCGGAATGCCCATCGCCTTCGCCAGAATGGCGCTGTGCGACAGGGCATTGCCGCCGCTCAGGCAGATGCCGAGCACCAGCCGCCTGTCGAGCATCACCACCTCCGAGGGCATCAGCTCGTCCATCACCAAGATTGACGGTTCTGCGAGCGCCATGGCCGGCAGCGGTAGCCCCTGCAGATGGCACAGCGTGCGGCGCAGCATGTCGCGCACGTCCAATTCGCGCGCCCGCATGTAGTCGTCATCCAGCTCACGGTACTCTTCGGCGATCGCCCCCAGCACCTGCCGCCAGGCCTGCTCGGCGCAGCACAGCTGCTGCGCGATGCGGGTGTAAGCCGCCTGCTGCAGATCCGGATCGTCCAGCAGCATGCTGTGGGCGCCGAAGATCGCCGCCTGCGGCTTGCCGATCAGCGTGCCGGTACGCTCCGCCAGCCGGTTCAGATCGCTCAGCGTGTGCTGTAGTGCCTCCCGCAGGCGTTGCTGTTCGCCCAACACCTCGTCCGCACCAATCCGTCGATCGACGGTTGGCGGCCAAAAGCTGTGGGCCTGGAACACGGGTCCGCTGGTGACGCTTTCCGCCACCGGGATACCGTGCAGCGAAGGCTGCTGCCGCTCGGAGACCGTCTCGCCGAAATGTTGTTCCGCCAGCGCTTTGAACGCCGCCAGCGCCTCGTCCGCCTGCGCACCGTCGGCAATCAGGCGAACGGTGTCGCCGTGACGCACCTGCAGCAGCGCCAGCTGATTGAGGCTGCGCGGATCGACGCACTGCCCCTGCTTCTCCAGTACCAGCTCGGCCTTGAACGGCGCCAGCGTCTCGACCAGCCGCGCCGCCGGGCGCGCATGCAGCCCGTGCGGGTTCTGCACCGTCCAGGTTACGCTTTTGCCCTGCGCCAGCGGCAAGGCCACGCTTTTCGCCGTCGGTGAAGCCTCACCCAGCTGTGCCTGCTTGGCCTGCAGCGCCCCCTGCGCCTCCGCCACCACCTGTTCCAGCGAAGCACCGGAGTTGGAGGCCACCACCGCCGCCAGGGTGCCTTCAACCAGCGGCGCCGCGCACAGCCGCACTTTGGCGGCCAGGTCCGGGTCCAGCAGATCGAGCGCGGTTTCGGCACTGAGCAGCGCGCTGCCCAGATCCATCAGCACCAGAACGCCGTCGCCGCCGGCGACCGCTTCGATCGCCTCCATCACTTTGACCGCGTCGGTACCGATCGGGTGCTGCTCGTCATCCACGCCCGCCGCCAGCGCCAATTTGCAGCCGTCACCGCGCATCATCTGCCGCGCCAACTGCTCAACGCCGCGCGCCAGCAACGCGCTGTGCGAAACCACCACGATATTAATCATCTCGCCTCCTGCTAACTGCCGGCGACCTCGGCCAGCGTTTTCATCATCAACATCACCGAAGTGGCGCCGGGATCCTGGTGGCCGATGCTACGCTCGCCCAGGTAACTGGCCCGCCCTTTACGCGCCTGCATGGTAATGGTGCTCTCCACCGCCCGCTCGGCGCTGTCGGCGGCGCGCTGCAGCGCCTCCGCCACGCTCAGGTTCTGCTGCGCGGACTGGCCGAGGCTTTCCACCACCGGCCACCAGACGTCGCACATGGTCTTGTCGCCCGGCTCCGCCTTACCGCGCATCACCACGCCTTCCACCCCTTCCTGCATCACCTGATGCAGCTCCACCAGATCCAGGCTTTGCTTGGCGTTCGCCGCCTGCGCCGCGCGGATGAAGAAGGTGCCGAACAGCGGACCGCTGGCGCCGCCCACGCTCGACAGCAGCGTCATACCGGTGTTTTTCAGGATAAAGCCGATATCCTTGTCCGCCACCGACGGCAGCTTTTCCACCACCTTATTGAAACCGCGATTCATGTTCAGACCGTGGTCGGCATCGCCGATCTCGGTGTCCAGTTGGGTGAGAAAATCGCGCTCCCGGCTGAATACTTCGCCGCAACGCATCAGCCAATCGACGACCTGTTGTTTGGTCAACGCCATAATTCCTCCTCAGCAACCCCAACGCAGCGCAGGCGTTTTCACCGGCGCATCCCACAAGGACAACAGCTCGTCGTCCACGTTCAACAACGTGATGGACACGCCCTGCATATCAAGCGAGGTGCAATAAGAACCCACCAGGTTGCGTTCGATAATGATGCCCGCCTCGGCGCAACGCTCTGCCAATCGATGGTAGACGCCATACAGCTCGGACAGCGGCGTGGCACCCAGGTTATTGACCAACGCGATCACCCGATCGCCGCGCGTCAGCGGCTGCTTGGTCTGCATCTCGTCGCGCCACTCGCCCTGCTGACGATCCCAGACGCGGATCGTGCGCTGATAGTGGCCGTGGTCGATCAACGTATGGAACATGTCGTCCACCGCCGCGTTGAGCGTGGTGAACGTGCGGCGCGCAATGCCCGGCTCGCCGTGAATGCCGACGCCGAACTCCATCTCGTTCTCCGCCAGGGTGAACGACGGTTTGCCGGCGGCGGGGACGGTACAGGCACCCAGCGCAATGCCAATCGAATGCCCGTGGTTGTTGATGCGATGTCCCAGCGTCACCACGCTGTCCAGATCGTCGCCGCGCGCTGCGGCGGCGCCCAGCAGTTTCTCCATCAGCACGGTGTTGGCCACCCCGCGTCGCCCAGCAGTGAACAGGCTGTCTTTGACCGCCACGTCGTCATCCACCAGCACCGTCGCCACCGCGACGCCGCTGTCGTGCAGCAGTTCGGTGGCGGTTTCGAAGTTGAGCACGTCGCCGGTGTAGTTCTTAATCAGCAGCAACACGCCGGCGCCACCGTCGATCGCCTGACCGCACTCGTACATTTTATCCGGCGTCGGCGAGGTGAAAATCTCGCCCGGACAGGCGCCGTCGAGCATCCCTTCGCCGACGAAACCGCAGTGCATCGGCTCGTGGCCGCTACCGCCGCCGGACAGGATCGCCACCTTGCCCGCCACCGGCGCGTCGGCGCGGGTCACGAACACCGGATCCGCGTGCACCAGCAACTCGGGATGGGCCTCCGCCAGCCCCTGCAACTGCTCTTCCAACACCGACTCGACCTGATTAATCAGTTTTTTCACGATGATTTCCTCTGTAAGCCCAGGGGCGCGGCGCACCGCGCCCCAACGGTATCAATGACGCTGCAGCCAGGCGGCGCCCAGTCTGTCCGCCGTCAGGATCGCCGCCTGCACGCCCGCAGGGGTGACCTTGAACGGCATGTTGTGAATGGTTTCGCCGGCAGCGCAACTGGCCTCGGCCACCGCCATCATCTTCGCCGTCGCGTCGCCGGTGACGCCCATCTGCGCCAGCGTGATCGGCAGGCCGATGTCATGGCAAAACGCCAACACGGTTTCAATCTGCGCCATCGGGCTGTTCTGCAATACCAGCTGCGCCAAGGTGCCGAACGCCACTTTTTCGCCGTGATACAGGTGGTGGCACTCTTCCAGCACGGTGAAACCGTTGTGAATGGCGTGCGCCGCCGCCAGCCCGCTACTCTCGAAGCCGATGCCGCTCAAATACGTATTGGCCTCAATAATGCGCTCCACCGCTTCCGTTACCACGCCGGCCTCGACCGCCAGCTTGGCCTTCACCCCTTCGGCCAGCAGCGTGTCATAGCACAGCCGCGCCAGACTGAGCGCCGCCAGCGTCGATTTGCCGCCGGCCATGCTGGTGGCCTGAGCGTCGAAGCAGGCCTGCGCCTCGAAATAGGTGGAAAGCGCGTCGCCCATGCCGGCGACCAACAGGCGCACCGGCGCGTTGGCGATGATGGAACTGTCCATCACCACCATATCTGGGTTGCGCGGGTAGATCAGGTATTCGGCGAATTCGCCCTGTTCGGTGTAGAGAACCGACAGCGCGCTGGTCGGCGCATCGGTGGAAGCAATGGTGGGAATGAGCACCACCGGCAGCTGTTGGTAGTGGGCGACGGCCTTGGCGGTGTCGAGCGTCTTACCACCGCCGACGCCGATCACTCCGCGGCAACCGTGGGCCTGCAGCTCGCGGCCGAGCCGGTCTATCTCTTTGCGGCAGCACTCGCCGTTGAAGCGGGCCGCGTGATGTTTCACGCCGTGCTGCTGCAGGCTGCCCATTAGGGTGTCGCCCGCCAGCTGCATCACGAAGTCGTCGGCGATCACCAGGTAATGATCGGCGAGGGATTTGGCGTATTCGCCGACGACGGCTAGCGCATTGGCGCCCTGAATGTATTTACCTGGTGACTGGATGATTCTCAACATAACCGGATCCTTGTAGGGAGTTGGCGATGGTAACGTTCAGATATCAGGTGATGACGCGCCGACTTCGCCGTCGGCTTGTTGTTGTGCTTCGACTATGAGCGCCTGCCACCCGCCTGGCGAGCTTCGCGATTTTTGTTCCATTATGGAACATCATCATAGCGATAACGTTTCATGATGAAACGCCAACGCGCGTTTTTTCGCCGCGAAAGCGAACTGGCGCACACCCCAACGTATAACTGCGTAAAGAGTGGATTCTACGGGCGTTTCAGCTTTAATTTTGACCATGTTTCCCCTATCCTTAGCGCCACTACTGGGAAAGGGCGAAAACAGCCCGCATGATGGGATTGATAACGATGAAACGGACAAAAAACATCAACCAAGAGACGTTCCGCAAATCCTGGCGCAGCTACCGTGTCGCGCCCGTGGCCTTGGCGATCAGCGCCGTCTTTATGCTGGCCGGCTGCGAGAAGAGCGATGAAACGGTCTCCCTGTATCAGAATGCCGATGACTGTTCGCGCGCTAATCCTTCAATGAGCGAGCAGTGCACCACCTCCTACAACAACGCCCTGCAAGAAGCGGCGAAAACCGCGCCGAAATACGCCACCCGCGAAGACTGCGTCGCCGAGTTCGGCGAAGCGCAGTGCACCCAAGCGCCGGCACAGGCCGGCATGGCGGCGGAATCGCAAAGCAGCGGCAGCTTCTGGATGCCGCTGATGGCGGGCTACATGATGGGCCGCCTGATGGGCGGTTCCGGCTTCGCGCAGCAGCCACTGTTCACTTCCAAGAACGCCGCCAGCCCGGCGAACGGCAAGTTTGTCGACGCCAGCGGCAAGAGCTACGGCCCGGCCACCGCCGGCGGCCGCACCATGACGGTGCCGAAAACCGCCATGGCGCCAAAGCCTGCGGTCACCAACACCGTGACCCGCGGTGGTTTCGGCGAGACCGTGGCCAAGCAGACCAGCATGCAGCGCAGCAGCGCCACTTCCAACTCCGGCTCTCGCAGCATGGGCGGTTGATGCATGAAACGTATTGCTATTACCGAGCGCCCGGACTGGCGTGAAAAAGCGACCGAGTTCGGTTTCCGTTTCCACACCATGTACGGCGAGCCGTACTGGTGTGAAGACGCCTATTACCAGTTCACGCTGGTGCAGATTGAAGAGATCGAAAACGCCACCGCCGAGCTGCACCAGATGTGCCTGCAGGTGGTGGAAAAGGTGGTCGGCAGCGATGAGCTGATGGCCAAGTTCTGCATTCCGAAACACACCTGGGAGTTCGTGCGCAGTTCCTGGCGCACCAACCAGCCGTCGCTGTATTCGCGTCTCGATCTGGCCTACGACGGCGTCAACCCGCCGAAGCTGCTGGAGAACAACGCCGATACGCCAACCTCGCTGTATGAGGCGGCCTTCTTCCAGTGGCTGTGGCTGGAAGACCAGATCAACGCCGGCAAGCTGGATCCGGAATCGGATCAGTACAACAGCCTGCAGGAGAAGCTGATCGAGCGTTTCGCCGAGCTGAAAGCGCATCACGGCTTCGGCCTGTTGCACCTGGCCTGCTGCCAGGACAGCGAAGAAGATCGCGGCACGGTGCAATATCTGCAGGACTGCGCGCAGGAAGCCGGTCTGCCGACCGAGTTCCTGTTCATGGAAGAGATTGGTCTTGGCGAGAAAGGTCAGTTCACCGATCTGCAGGATCAGGTGATCGGCAACCTGTTCAAGCTCTACCCGTGGGAATTCATGCTGCGCGAGATGTTCTCCACCAAGCTGGAAGACGCCGGCGTGCGTTGGCTGGAGCCGGCCTGGAAGAGCATCATCTCCAACAAGGCGCTGCTGCCGTTGCTGTGGGAAATGTTCCCTAACCACCCTAACCTGTTGCCGGCTTATTTCGCGCAAGACGATCATCCGCCGATGGATCATTACGTCACCAAACCGCTGTTCTCACGCGAAGGCGCCAATATTCAGATCGTCGAAAACGGTCAGGAAGTGGCGCGCGTCGATGGGCCGTACGGTGAAGAAGGCATGATCGTGCAGCAATTCCATCCGCTGCCAAAGTTCGAAGACAGCTACACGCTGATCGGCAGCTGGCTGGTGAACGATCAACCCTGCGGCATCGGCCTGCGCGAAGATCGCGAGCTGATCACGCAGGATCTGTCGCGCTTCTATCCGCACACCATCCTCGGCTGATCGCCCCGCTGAAGACAAAAACGCCAGTCTCTGACCGGCGTTTTTTCTTTACCCTACCTGCACCGACAGCATACTCAGCGCCCCCATTTCGATACCGTCGATCGGCACGCTGATGGCTTCTTTGCCATCCCAGCCGCCGAGCACGTACAGCAACGGCAGATAATGCTCCGGCGTCGGATTCGACAACGCCGCGCCCTCATGGCGCATGAAATCCACCAGCGGGTGGTTGTCGCCCCGATAGCGCAGGTTATCCCGGACAAAGTTATTGAATGATTCCGCCCACGGGTAAGCGCTGGTATCGCCCTGCCATTTCACCATGCGCAGGTTGTGCACCACGTTGCCGCTGGCGACGATCATCACGCCCTCGTCCCGCAGCGCGGCGAGTTTGCGGCCCAGCTCATAGTGATAGGCCGCCGACTGTGTGCCGTCGACGCTGAGCTGCACCACCGGAATATCAGCATCGGGATACATTTTGATCAATACGCCCCAGGTGCCGTGATCCAATCCCCACTCGCCGAGATCCGCCGTTACCGGCACTGGCGCCAGGATTTGCTGCAGCTGCGTGGCCAGCGCGGGAGAGCCCGGCGCCGGATAGCGGGTATCAAACAGCGCCTGCGGGAACCCGCCGAAGTCGTGAATGGTTTTGGGTTTTTCCATCGCGGTGACCGCAGTGCCGCGGGTGTACCAATGCGCGGAAACCGCCACGATCGCCTTCGGACGCGGCAATGACTCACCCAACGCACGCCATGCCCGGGTGTAACGGTTGTCTTCCAGCACGTTCATCGGGCTACCGTGGCCAAGAAACAGTGCAGGCATACGAGAGGTGTTCATAGGGGGATCCTTAGTTCAAATTGTGCTATGGCGTTACATTACGCGCTTTGCCGCAGCAACACAGCCGGATAACCGTGATGATGATATTCAATAAATTTGAATTAAAAAGCACAAAAATGCACCGGCCAACAGAAAGTTAAAAAATACATACTTTTCAATTAATTAATAAATTCTGTGAATACCATGGCATTACTGCCACACAGATCTAATTTGTGAACAATTTATGTACTCTTTGTTAACGCAATCTATACACTCCTCCTTCCGTCGACAGGTTGTTGGCAGCTCGTCGGCGCTACGGGAATCACGTCTCACCAAGGAGGAATTCATGTTCAGACTCACACTGGCAACCCGCCTGGCGCTTTCCATGTCCTTGTTAGCCACCGGGGCGGCTGCCGCCAAAGCGACGGACAACGCGCCGCTGACGCAGCGCGAAGACCCTTACTTCCTTCAGGCGCAAGCCCAGCTGCAACAGCGGCTGAAGCAGACGCCAAACACCAACCGTGCCAAAAACGTCATTCTGGTGGTCGGCGACGGCATGGGATTTTCCACCGTGACCGCCGCCCGCATTTTTGAAGGGCAGCAGCGCGGCGTGGACGGTGAGTCCAACGTGCTGGCCTGGGAGGCCTTCCCCTATCTGGCGGCGGCCAAAACCTACTCCGCCGACGCCCAAATCACCGACTCCGCACCCAGCGCGGTGGCGATGACCACCGGCGTCAAAACCATCAACGACCTGATGGGCCTCAACCATACGGCTACCCTCAACAATTGCGATGACCAGCAAACCAAGGCCGTCACCACGCTCTGGGAGATGGCCGCAACGCTCGGCATGGCCACCGGCGCCGTGACGACCGCGACCATCACCCACGCCACGCCGGGCGCCACCTATGCCCATATCGCCAACCGCGACTGGGAATCTGACGCCAAAATGCCGGCGGACGCCCTGGCCGCAGGCTGCCGCGACATCGCGCGCCAGCTGGTGGAAATGAAGTACGGCAACGGGCTGAACGTGGCGATGGGCGGTGGGCGCGCCAACTTCCTGCCCGACAGCGTGAGCGATCCGGAATATCCCGCCAAAACAGGCGCCAGAAAGGATGGCCGCGATCTGACGCAGGCCTGGCTGCAGCGCTACGGCGAGCGTGGGCAATACGTATGGAATCAGGCGCAGTTCGATAAAATCGAGCCGGGTAAGGTCGACCACCTGTTGGCCCTGTTCGAGCCATCACACATGAACTTCGAGCACGATCGGCGGCAAGACGCGGCGGGAGAACCTTCACTGGCAGAGATGACCGACAAGGCCATCGATATTCTGGCCAAGAACCCCGAAGGCTATCTGCTGCTGGTAGAAGGCGGGCGCGTCGATCACGGCAGCCATAACGGCAACGCCTACCGCACGCTGAGCGACGCGGTCGCCCTGAACGAGGCGGTGAAAACCATCGTCGACAAGGTCAATCTGGACGAAACCCTGGTGATCGTGACCGGCGATCACAGCCACACGTTGACCATCGCCGGCTATGCCAAGCGGGGCAATCCTATCCTCGGCATTTCCGTCGGCGTCGACGGCAAACCACGGCTGGGCAGCGACGGCAAGCCTTACACCACCGTCGGCTTCGCCAATGGCCCCGGCGGCACAATCCCGCTGGCCGAACGCCCGACATTGACCATGGAGCAGGCCACCGCGCCCGACTTTATTCAGCCGGCGCTGGTGCCGCTGAAAAGCGAGACGCATGGCGGGGAAGATCTCGGCATCTACGCCATCGGCCCCTGGGCCCATCTGTTCCAGGGTACGGTAGAAGAGAACTACACTTTCCACGTGATGAATTACGCCAGCCGCATCGGCGAACGTCTGTCAAAACGGTAGTGACTAGTCCTGATATAGGTTGACACTTTTCAACCGGATAACGCCCGATGAACCTCATCGGGCGTTTTGTATTTCAGCGACAAGTGCGGCCGCCGCGTGTTGTAGAGGTTCACCGAC
>NZ_JBJNMH010000015.1:0-133093 GCF_052168635.1 Serratia sp. CY47444 | reverse complement strand
TCTGTATTTTTTTCTTTAATTCTTTTTTCTCGGTTTTGTTCATTTTTTATCCTTGTTAGTGTTTTTTATCAGGAATCCTAGCTGGATGTGCAATTAGTATATGAAAAAAGAGAAGGCTCAACTACTTTTGTCTTGTTATCTGATTGTTCATCCTGCTTATTTATCGTAATGTAACAGGCTCAGACACCATACAGGTGGCCCTTTTCCTCACCGAAGATCTTTGGTGATAAGGCCGTATGTCTTCCCCTAAATAGTAAAATTACGCTCTGATGAATTCTGCACATCTGAAGCGCTATGAGCGAAAGTAGATGGCGTAAGTTTAGGAAAATCTTGAACCAAGAGAGGCTCTAAACACAATACTCACTGAGTAACTGTGAAAGTGGCTTCTCAATATCCGCTATATCTGGCACGAAGTGGACAGCTAACTGGCTAAAGCTCCGCTCTGAGCGAACGTCATGAGACGTGTATAACATATAGTGTAAATACAAAATTCGATTTTTTCTTTCTTAACTTAAAATAAGCACAAAAAGGTATTTCTTATGTAAGGTATTTTAAGACACATCTGCTCATTGTTATTTAAAATAGGTCGTCAATGCTAATATAAGGTGGTTGCATGTTACATAAAAAACAACACAAGAAAATGTAGCTTTTAGACTTGCTGTACTTAACTTCTATCTTCGTTTCAATTCTAACGCAAATTTACAGGAATGGGTGCTATAGATAAAATAAATAGACCAACCCTCCAGATAACACTCAGAAAAACCAATTCAAAAATCAATAAAACAATAGATAAAAGATGTTTAGACCCAATGGATAATGTTGACATCGAGATCAAAAAACTGAAAGGGTTTCTTGGGATACAGTAATATTTAAATTTATCAATACTTTATTGGCAATCTATTAATATGTAATAAGGTACAATTGGCGGACAAGACAAATGTCAGCTTTTGGCACAAAGCAGTCATTAACACCAAACCTCGAACATAAAACACACTTTAGCAAAGATTCCTCCAACAAAATATAACCACATAAATTATTTAACGCCAGTATAATAAACAAACAAAATTACTACCCCTACTTTCATTCTATTATTTTCCTCCCCCTCCCCCTGCCTCCCCCCTAGCACCGCCCCCGCCCTTTCCCTACAATAAGGGATCTGTTGAGGCATAACGCAAGGAAAGACGGTGTCGAAAGCCAATCCCAATGCCACTATCGTGGATATCGCCCGCCGCGCCAGGGTGACCAATATCACCGTTTCCCGCGCCTTCAATAAGCCCGAGCTGGTCAAGCCGGAAACCCGTGAGCGCATTCACGCCATCGCCAAAGAGCTGAACTATGTGCCCAACGCCTTCGCGCAGGGGCTGAAAAGCAGCAGCAGCCAGATTATCGGCATCGTCACCAGCAGCATGTACAACCCGTTCTATTCCGGCCTGATCAAGACCGTGTCGCGCATTGCGCGTCAGCAGGGCTACCAGATCATGCTGTTCGACACCGACGGCAGCGAAGAGGCGGAAATGCGCGCCATTCAGGCGCTGTTCGGCTACAAGGCGCGCGGCATCTTGCTGTCGGCGGTGCGCGACGACAAGCGCTACCGCCCCGCCTATCTCGAGCTGGCCGAGGTGTACGGCGTGCCGCTGATCCTTATCGACCGCGATCTTTACGATCAGCAGCTGAGCGGCGTGTTCCTCGATAACCGCGAGATCGGCGTGCTGGCCGGGCGCTATCTGGCGGAGCAGCCGGAGCAGAAGCTGCTGATTATCGGCGGCCCGGCGGATTCGGAGATCACCTTAACGCGCACTGCCGGCATCGTCGCGGCGCTGCAGGGCAGCGGGCGTGAGATTCATATCATCAACGGCGACTATGATTTCACCTCACAGGAAAGCGAGGTGCGCGCCTATCTGGCGCAGCCGGAGAACCGCCCGGATTACATCATCGGCCTGAACGGCATCATCACGCTGGGCGCCATCGCCATCTGCCACGAGATGGGGCTTTATGAACAGGTGAAGTTCTTCTCGATAGACGAGCCGCCGCGCGCCGGCGCTTACGGCCTGCACATTCCGGGGGTGTATCACGATACGCAGAAACTGGGGGAGATCGCCGCGGAGCTGCTGTTCAGCGCCATTCACAGCCCGCGCGGCGAGCTGCCGGTGCGCAGAGAGTTCTTCACCGGCTCGCTGTTGAATCGCTGACGGGCGCTATTGCCCGTAGTAGGCGTGTTTGCCGTGCTTGCGCAGGAAATGTTTGTCCAATAGCTCCGGCTGCATCGGGGCGATGGCCGGCGCCAGCTGGCGCGTCGCCATCGCCATGATCGCCACCTCTTCCAGCACCACCGCATTGTGCACCGCATCCGCCGCGTCCTTGCCCCAGGCGAACGGGCCGTGGGAGTAAACCAGCACCCCCGGCACCTGCTGCGGATCGCGCCCCGCCTGACTGAAGGTCTCAATAATCACCTTGCCGGTTTCCCCCTCGTAATCCCCGGCGATCTCCGCCTCGCTCATGGGCCGGGTACAGGGAATGTCGCCGTAAAAGTAGTCGGCGTGGGTGGTGCCCAGCGCCGGGATCGGCTGCCCGGCCTGCGCCCAGATGGTGGCGTTGCGGCTGTGGGTGTGCACCACGCCGCCGATATCGGCGAAGGCGCGGTACAGCGCCAGGTGGGTGGCGGTGTCGGATGAGGGTTTGCGGTGCCCTTCGCGCACCTTGCCCTCCAGATCCACCACCACCAGATCCTCCAGCGTCATCGCCTCGTAGGCGATGCCTGAAGGCTTGATCACCACCAGCCCGCTCTGGCGATCGATCGCCGAGACGTTGCCCCAGGTAAAGGTCACCAGCCCGTATGCCGGCAGGCTGAGGTTGGCGGCCAGCACCTGCCGCTTGAGTTCGTTCAGCATGCGATGCCTCCCTCGATCATCTGTTGTTCGATCCAGGCCTTGGCCTGGGCGATGCGTTGCTTATCCTGCCCGTCTTCGCGCGCCCACATCTCCAGCAGGTAGGGGCCGCGATAGCCGAGCGCGTTGAGCACGGAAAAGGCGTGGGCGAAATCCACGCAGCCTTCGCCGAACGGCACGTCGCGGAACTGCCCGGCGCTGCCCGGCCCCACCGCGACGGTGTCTTTGAGGTGCACGGCAGTGATGCTGCCGATGCCCAGCGCCAGCTCGGCGGCGACATCGTTACCCCAGGCGCTGAGGTTGCCGAGATCGGGATACACCGTGAACCACGGGCTGTTGACGTGGCGGGCGATGTCGCGCCATTTGCTGATGCTGTTGATGAACGGCGTGTCCATCACCTCCACCGACAGCATCACCTGCGCTCTGGCGGCCTGCGCCGCCGCCCACTGCATGCCCTCGATAAAGCGTTCGCGGCTGTGGCGATCGGCGGGTTCGTAATAGACGTCGTAACCCGCCAGTTGGATGTTGCGGATGCCGAGATCCGTCGCCAGTTCCAGCGCTTTGCTCATCAGCACCCGCGCCCGCTCGCGGGTGGCGGCGTCGGCGCTGCCGAACGGGTCGCGCCGGTGCGCCGACAGGCACAGGCTCGGCACCGTCACCCCGCTGTCGAGTCGCGCCTGGATAAACGCCAGCCGCTGGCGGCGATCCCAATCCAGCCGCTGCTGGCGCGCCGGCTGCTCGTCGATCGACATCTCCACGAACTCAAAGCCCAGCTCGGCGGCGGTGGCCAGCCGCTGCGGCCAGCTCATATCGGCGGGCAGCGCCTTTTCATACAGCCCCAGACAGGCGGCGTTAGTCGTTTGCATCAGTCACCTCACTCAAAGCCTGGGCGACCGCCAGATAGCGCGCCTGCTGGGCGCGCAGGCGCCGGTGGGCGGCGGTCGCGGGATAATAACAACGCAGTTTGGGCGGCGCGGCGGCGATCGCTTCGGCGAACCCGGCGTACTCCCCGGCGCCGACGGCGGCGCACAGGGCGGCGGCGCGGCAGCCGCTCTGGCGCGTTTCCACCACCTCGAGCGGCAGGTTGCCGGCGTCGGCGTACATCTGCATCCAGACCTCGGACTGCGTCGGCCCGCCGGTCATGCGCACCCGCTCGATGCGCGGGTTCAGCTGCACCATGCGCTCCTGATGGATCAGGTGCGAGAACACGATGCCCTGGTAGATCGCCTGCACCACGTCCGCCATCTCGTGGTGGGCGCTCAGGCCGATCAGCCCGCCCGGCGTGTTGCCGCCGAGGTTGGAGCCGTACAGATAAGGCAGGAACAGCAGCCCGCTCGGCTGCTCGTGGCGCTCGGCCACCCAGGCGTTAAACTGGGCGTAGCGCTGCCGGTCGTCGGCGCAGAACTGGCGCAGGAACCAGGCCAGGTTGCCGGCCGAGGTCGGGCTGCCTTCGTGCACGAAATAGCGTCCGTCGATGCAGTAGCGCCCCCAGGCGTAGGGGTAATCGGCAGGAATGATGCGCTCGGTCACGCAGGTGGCGATCGACCAGGTGCCCGCCACCGCGCTGAGCGTGCGATCGTCGGCCACGCCGGAGCTGAGCGCCGCGCCCACCACGTCGAACAGGCCGCCGTACACCGCGGTGCCCGCGCGCAGGCCACACTGCGCCGCCGCAGCGGCCGTCACCCGCCCGGCCAGCTGCGCCGAGCCGATCACCGGCGCGGTCTTCTCCTGCGCCTCTTCGATGCCGAAGGCCGCCATCAGCGCCGGATCGTAAGCGCCGCTGTGCTGATTGAACAGGTTGCTGCCGGAGATGTTGGTCACCTCGGCCGCCGCCTCACCGGTGAGGCGAAAGCGCAGGTAGTCGTGCGCCATCAGGATGCGATCGACGGCGGCGTACTGCGCCGGCTGCCGCTGCTTCAGCCAGCGCAGCAACAGCGCCGGGTGGCTGGGCCACAGCGGCTGCAGGCTGCGCGGGTAGGTCTGCGCGTCCACGCCGGCGCGGCGCAGCTCAGCCGCCGTGGCCGCCGCGCGGTTGTCCGAAGAGAGGATGCCGTTGCCGACCGGTTTGCCGTGGCGGTCGATGGCGTACAGCCCTTTGCCGTGCGCCGAGAAGCTGACGCCGCGCACCTGCCCGGCCGCCAGCCCCGCCGCGTGCAGCGTCTGGCGGATTACCGTGCAAACGTCATCCCACAGCGCGTCCATATTGCGTTCGCTGAAGCCCGGCTGGGCGGCAATCGCCGCGCCGTCGCGCTCGGCGATCGCCAGCTCTTCGCCGCTTGCCCGGTACAGCCCGGCCTTGATCACCGTGCCGCCGACGTCTATGCCAAGAAAGACTGACATCGCGCCTCCTATTTGCGCCGCACGGAGCTGAGGTAGATGGCGGCCAGGATGATGCCGCCCTTCACCACGTTCTGGATATACGGCGACACGTTCATCAGATTGAGGCCGTTGTTGAGCACCCCGAGCATCATCGCCCCCACCAGCGTGCCGACGATGGCGCCGCGCCCGCCGGAGATCGCCGCACCGCCCAGCACTACGGCGGCGATAGCGTCCAGCTCGAAGCCTTCGCCGGCGTTAGGCTGCCCGCTCATCAGGCGCGAGGTCAGCACCAGCCCGGCCAGCGCGGCGGTCAGTCCGCTGATCACGTACACCAGCATCTTGTAGCGCGGCACGCGGATGCCGCTCAGGCGCGCCGCCTCTTCGTTACCGCCCATCGCGTAGACGTAGCGGCCGAACGGCAGCTGGTTGAGCATCAGCCAGGCCAGCACGTACACGCCGAGCATGATCAGGATCGGCACCTGAATGCCCAGCACCGTGCCGCGACCGAAGAAGGAGAAGACGTCGGGCAGGCCGGAGATTGGGTAGCCGCCGGTATAGAGCAGCGCCAGGCCACGGGCGATGCCCATCGACGCCAGGGTGACGATGATCGGCGGCATGCGCAGGTAGGCGATGCAGGCGCCGTTGGCCAGGCCGAACAGCGCGCCGACCGCCAGCGCCGCTACCATCGCCAGCGGGATGGGCACCGCCGCCAGCATCAGCCCGGCGGCGACGGAGCCGGCCAGCGCCATTACCGGCCCCACCGAGAGATCGATGCCGCCGGTCAGGATGGCGCAGGTCATGCCCACCGCGATGATGGCGTTGATCGACACCTGGCGTGCCACGTTGGTCAGGTTGTTGACGCTGAGGAAGCTGTCGTTCAGCAGGCTCATCAATACGAACAAAATTACGAAGCCGATAAACGGCAAGACCGCCGGGTGATGCAGCAGTTTTTCACAGCGCTTGCCGAGGCTGGGGCCGGCGGCGCGGCGCGCCACGGCGGGTTGTTCAATTCCGATCATAAGGCACTCCCGGTCGCGTGAAGCATGATGTGGTTGGATTCGATGTCGTCGCCGGTCAGCTCGGCGACGATGTGGCCGCCGCGAAACACCAGCACGCGGTCGCACACGCCGATGATCTCCGGCAGTTCGGAAGAAATCATGATGATGGAGATGCCCTGCTGGGTCAGTTGCTGCATCAGCTGGTAGATCTCGGCCTTGGCGCCCACGTCGATGCCGCGCGTCGGCTCGTCGAAGATCAGGATGTTGCAGTCATTGTTGAGCCAGCGGGCGATCACCACCTTCTGCTGGTTGCCGCCGCTCAGGGTGCTGACGGCGGTCTCGGCGTCCGGGGTTTTCACCCCCACGGCGCGGATCAGCCGCTGCACCACGTCGCGATCCTTGCGGGCGCTGACGAAGATCTTGCCGCGCCGGTGGTGCCGGTTGAGGGTGATGTTCTGCGCCACCGAGAACGGCAGCACCAGGCCCTCGGTTTTGCGGCTCTCCGGCAGCAGGCCGATGCCCTGCGCCAGCGCCTGCGCTGGGGAGCGCAGCGCCGCCGGTTGGCCGCCGAGGCGGACACGTTTACGGTGGCAGCGGCTGGCGCCGATCAGCGCCGAAACGGTCTCGGTGCGCCCGGAGCCCACCAGCCCGGCGAAGCCGAGGATCTCGCCCTTGTGCAGGTGAAAACGGTCGGTCGCGCCGTGCTTCTCGCGCTGGATCTCCGCCTCCAGCAGCACCGTCGCGGTATCGACCGGGTGCTGTTTCACCGGGAAGGCGTTCTCGATTTTGCGCCCGACCATCAGCCGCACCAGCTCTTCCACGTTGGTGTCGCCGGTGGCCAGCGTTTCGATGTAGGCGCCGTCGCGCAGCACAGTGATGCGATCGCAGATGGTGAAAATCTCGTCCAGGTGGTGCGAGATAAACACCATGCCGACGCCCAGCAGCCGCAGATCGTTCATCACGCTGAACAGGTGCTCGGCCTCGCCTGGCGTCAGCGTGGCGGTCGGCTCATCCAGCACCAGCACCCGCGCCTCCAGCGACAGCGCCTTGGCGATCTCAACGAACTGCTGCTGCGCCACGCTCAGCTGCTCCACCGGGCAATCGAGATCGATAGCCACCGTCAGCCGCTTGAAGATCGCCTCGGCCTTGCGCCGCATCGCCCGCCGATCCAGCAGGCCCCAGCGGTTCCTGATCTCCCGGTTGAGGAAGATGTTGTCGATGGCGCTCATGTAGGGAATCAACGAGAATTCCTGAAAAATAATGCCGACCCCGGCCTCGATCGCCTGGCGATAGTTGTTAAAGCGGCGCTGCTCGCCGTCGATAAAAATATCGCCCTCGTCCGGCTGATAGATGCCACACATGATTTTCACCAGCGTCGATTTGCCGGCGCCGTTTTCGCCCAGCAGGGCGTGCACCTCGCCGCGTTGAATGGCCAGATCGATGCCGTCCAGCGCCTTCACGCCGGGAAAGCTCTTTTTTATTCGCTTCAGTTCCAGTAAAGGTGTCACCGTATTGCCCTCCGCACCGAACGCCCCGCCGCAGCGGGGCGAACCCGGCTGCTGTTACCAGCTAAAGCCGGCCGCATTGCTGCGGTCGATCAGCTTCACTTTGACCGGCACGGTTTTCGGCACCGTGGCGCCCCAGTAGCGGGCCAGCGCAATGCCGAGCGCAATGCGCAGCTGGTCGCGCGGGAACTGCGCCGAAGTGGCGATGAACGGCGAATTCGGCTTGAGGATCTCTTTGATGGCTTCCGGCTGGCCGTCGACGCTCACCAGCTTGACCTTGGCGCCGTTGCTTTCGATCGCCGCCAGGGCGCCGAGCGCGCCGACGTCGTTGACGCTGAAGATGCCCGCCAGATCCGGCGCCGACTGCAGCATGTTTTCGGTCACGGTCAGCGCGGTGTCACGCTCCTGCTTGCCGTTTTGCTTGGTGACGATCTTGATGTCGGGGTATTTCTTCATCGCCGCTTCAAAGCCGCGCACGCGCTCCAGGATCGGCACCACCGGGATGCCGTCGAGGATCGCCACCTTGCCTTTGCCGCCCAGTGCTTTCGCCAGGTATTCACCCGCCTGGAAGCCGGCGTCGTAGTTTTCCGAGCCGACGAACGAATCCAGCGGCCCTTCCGCCTGCGCGTCGATTGCTACCACCACCGCGCCGGCCTTATGGGCGGAGATCACCGCCGACTGCACCCCCACCGAATCGGTCGGGTTGATCAGCAGGATATCCACCTTCTTCTGCAGCATGTCTTCCACGTCGCCGATCTGTTTGGCGACGTCATGGCGCGCATCGGCCACGTACACCTTGGCGCCGATATCCGCCGCCGCCTGATCCAGCGCCTGCTTCATGGTGACGAAGTAGTCGTTGTTCATTTCCTGGAACGACATACCGATAGTGATTTGCTTGGCCAGCGCCCCATGGCTGGCCGCCAACATTCCACCGGCGACGATAAAAGGCAGGGTCTTTTTGAATAATGAAAACATAGCCAATTCTCCTGTAGGGAAGCTTCTTGTTGTGGTTATCAGAGCAACAGCATGTCTTTACGTTTGGCCGACCGGCCGGCCCCCCATTGCGGATGGGCCGGCGATCGTGACTGCAACAGCGGTACGGCGGGAGGGTCAGGGAACCAGGATCACCTTGATGGAGTCGGTCGAGTCCGCCAGGGCGAAGGCTTCATCCCAGTCGTTCAATGAATAGCTGTGGGTAACCACGCCGTTGGAAGTCACCAGCCCGCGCTCGAACAGATCGATGGCGATTTCATAGCTGTAGGGCGCCAGGTGCGCGCCGCGAATGTCCAGCTCCTTGCGATCGCCGATGATGGACCAATCGACGGTGGTTTCCTTACCGAACACGCTGAACTCCACGAAGCGGCCCAGCTTGCGGATCATCTGCAGCCCCTGGGTGACGCCGATCGGCGCGCCGGTGGCCTCGATGTAGACGTCGCAGCCGTAGCCGCCGGTCAGCGATTTGACGATCTGGTCGGCGTCTTCCTTCAGCGGGTTGATCACCACGTCGGCGCCGAATTCCTTCGCCAGCGCCAGCCGCTCGTCGATGGCATCGATCACGATCAGTTTCTTCGGCGTCTTCAGGCGCGCCACCTGCACCATGCACAGCCCGAGCGGCCCGGCGCCGGCCAGCACCACCACGTCGTCCAGTTGGATGTCGCCGCGCGCCACGGTGTGAATGGCGCAGGCCATCGGCTCAATCAATACCGCGTCTTCGTGGCTCAGGCTTTCCGGGATCTTGTGCACGATGGCGTTCTCGGAAAAACGCATGTATTCCGCCATGCCGCCCTCCGCCACGTCTTTCTGGAAGCCGTAAATGTTATGCGTCTCACACATCCAGTAGCTGCCGGATTTGCAGTAGCGGCACTCCCAGCACGGCACGATCTGCTCGGCGATCACCCGCTCGCCGATCCGGTATTTGCCTTCCGCGCCCTCGCCCAGCGCGGCGATGCGGCCGTAGAACTCATGCCCCGGCACCACCGGCGGTTTGACCCACGGGTTCTCCCCCCAAAACATCTGCGCGCCGTTCTTGCATTTGCAGTCGCCGGCGCAGATGCCGCAGCCTTCCACCTTGATCACCAGCTCGCGCGCCTTCGGCAGCGGCGTAGGCACCTGTTCGAAACGATAATCCTGCGGGCCGTGGCAAACGACCGCGCGCATTTTTTCCGGCAACTGGCTCATCTCTTCCTCCAATACACTCGTTAAACGCTTGAATTTTCTTAATGTTGACGTTGTCATTTTTATCCAACAAAAAACAAGTAACGAAACAACATGATAAATTTCAATGAATTAATCATCAAACATCCCGAAAACTAAAAATGACAACGTGAACATTGATCGACATATAACCAAAGCTGCAAAAATAATTGTTTGAGCAAAATCACAGTTCGTTAACATTGCGGCTAAAAATGCTACAAATGCGGATCGCGATCCCATTTAAAGGATCGATGAGGATCGGGAGATGATCGAAACGGCGGGAAGAAGATGATTGGCAGGAATGCGGGCCAGGCATCGCACCCGGCCCGATAAAGCGGGTTACTTCACTTCGCCCATCGCTTTCAGCTTTTTGGACAGCTCGCGGCGCTCTTTGGACAGATCGGCATTTTTGATGATGTAGTCATCAACGCGATCTTCGTAGTCGCTGCGCATGTTGGCGATGATGCCCTGAATGTCTTCAATGCTCATGCCGGGCTTGATGTACTCGCTCAGGTTGTCGAGCAGCAGCACGCGCTTCTGGTTATCACGAATTTTCTTTTCGTTGTCGACGATCTCGCGTTGCAGTTTGTTTTTGCGGCGGAACATACGCACAAACTCCAGCACGTCCTGGAAACTCGGCTTATTTGCATTATCCATCTTTATACCCTTGCTTTAGTAATACACAGATTCATTTGCTTACGGCCACATGGCACCAAGATACAGGTTTGTGGCGGTCCGGCACAACAGTGATTGCCTTATCTTACCCACTTTGCCCCGGCGGCCAAAACCCAAAGCGCCGCCTTCATGATCTGACCCCTTATTCACGCCCGGCGGCGGTGCAAACCTGGAGCAGATCCCCCAACTCCTCCAGCTGTTGCGCCAGCTCCATGCTGAGCCAAACGTAGCCGTAAATCGGCGCTTCGCCGTGCTGGCCGAGGCTCACCTCCTGCATCAGCGTTTTCAGCTCGCCGGCGATCTCCACCAGCTGCCCCGCCGCCGCCTGCCGCTGCGCCTGCGGCCCTTCGCGCATCAGCACCGCCAGCGATTCCAGCGAGCTCAACGTCAGCAGCTGGGTACTGCGCAGCGTGCGGGCGTTCAACATGATGAAGTGCGTTTCACGCGAGGCCCAGTAAGCGTCGGCCATCAGCTCCAGCGTACACACCAGATTGCGGCTGAGGGTTTGCACCGCCTCGAACACCGCTTTGGGAATGCGGGTTTCCTTGCTGGCGGGCACGATTAGGCTGCGCAGCTTCACCACCTGATTCAACAGATCCTTGAGCTGCGGCTCCAGCCGCGGCCGCTCAATGACGTTCGGCGAAAAATAGGCGCCGTAGAGGCGGGCGGCGGTTTGCAGGCAGTCCGCCATGTGCATGCGCCACAGAATATAGGCGCGCTGTGGGTAGATGCTGGTGAACAGCAGCGCCAGCAACGAGCCGAAGATCACGTCGCCGCTGCGCCACAGCGCGGTATGCATGTCACCGGCGCCCGCGCCGCACACCAC
The DNA here is from genome assembly GCF_052168635.1 of Serratia sp. CY47444. Lineage (NCBI taxonomy): Bacteria > Pseudomonadati > Pseudomonadota > Gammaproteobacteria > Enterobacterales > Yersiniaceae > Serratia > Serratia sp. CY47444. Next base: position 121,692 of record NZ_JBJNMH010000015.1, on the reverse strand, counting down.
CGCCAGCGTGATCCCCACCAGCAGCGCCATATACGGCCGTTTGCCGAGCGTCAGGTAGCCGCAGACGAACATCACCACGCCGCACCAAGCCAGCATCAGCGGCAGCGAATAGAGTTCCAGATACAGGGCGATCAGGCCGGACGCGGCGCCGAACACCGTGCCGGCAATGCGTTGCAGCGCCCGCTGCAGCACGTTGCCCCAAAACGAGATCGGCCCCATCACCACCACCAGGGTGATCAGCGGCCAGGTGCCTTCGGGCACCGCCAGCAGGCGGATCAGCAGAAAGGTCAGAATAAACGCCAGCCCGATGCGCACGCCGTGTACGATGCGGTAGTGGCGATAGGTCAGCAGTTCAAGGGAAGAGATTTTTCGATCGAGGCGCACGATGCCTCCGATAAAGACCAGCCAGGCCGTTATTTTAGCGGAGGAAGCCCGGCGAGGAAAAGGCGAATGAGGCGTCCCCCATTCGCGGTCAGGCTCAGGCGGCGTACTTGTCGACCAGCGCGCGCAGAACGGCGGCGGTTTCGACATCCATCACGCCGTCATACTTCTGCTGACGGAAGTGCAGCTGGAACGCGCGCACCAGCTGGCGATAGCCTTCTGCGGTGTTCGCCGCCGAGGTGTCGTAGCCATATTGGGCGAACAGTTTCAGCAAATCGGCCTGCGCCGGCAGGCCCTGGCTGCAGTATTCCTGCTGGCGCTGCTGCTTGGTCGCTTCGTCATACCAGGCGCCGACGCCGGCCTGATACAGCTGCTGCCACGGGAACTGCGGGCCCGGATCGCTCTTGCGGCCCGGCGCGATATCGGAGTGCGCCACCACGTTCACCGGCGAGATGTCCGGATAACGCTGCAGGATGTTCTGCGCCAGCTGGGTGACCGCTTCGATCTGCTGCGGATTGAACGGCGGGAAGGTGATGTTTCCACCGTCGCCGCTCGCCAGGTTAACGATCTCGATACCGATCGAGGTGTCGTTGATATTGCTGCGGGTGCCCCACTGGCTGGTGCCGGCATGCCAGGCGCGCTCGTTCTCGTCCACCAGGTTGAAAATGCGCACGCCGCTGAAGCCGGCGGCCTGATAGGTGGCCTCGGTCGGATCCGGCACCAGATAGTGCGCGCTGACCGATTTTCCGGTCAACGACTTCACCGAGTCGGCGAAGTTTTGCGCCGTGTAGTGCAGCACCAGAAAGCGCACGCGGTGGCCGAAGCTGGCGACCGATCGGTAGCTATTGTAATCAATCTTGTACATCGTAAAGTCCCTCTCTCGTTTGATTTCACTGAGCGGCCCCTCATCATGACAGGCCGCCCCGCACAGGTGAACCCTTGGCTCACCCTTTTTGTTTTAGCTAATTGCTAAATCATGCGCAAGTTTTTTTTAGCAAAATCGTTATTTACCTTTTTGCTAAAGAGTGCGATCATTGCACGATGGAAACTAAAGAAATCAGGCGCAACAATCTGCGCGAATTGATGGCCCGCTACGCCCGGCAAGGCGTCAACCAGAATGAATTCGCCACGCTGGTTGAGTCTTCCGCGCCAACGCTGAGCCAAATCATCGGGGAAAAATCCTCCCGCAATCTTGGCGACAATCTGGCCAGGCGGATCGAGGCCAAGCTGAATTTGCCCAAGGGCTGGTTCGACGTGTTTCACGAAAAGCAGCTGGTGCGCCCGTTTGACAACGTGGCGGCGGAGTCGGACTTCCAGCCCGCCCGTTTAAAACCGGTGGTATGGGAAGATACCGAACAGGACAAGGAAGAGTTTGTGGAGATCCCGCTGCTGGATATCGATTTTTCCGCCGGCGACGGCTGCTACGAAATCGTCGATCGCGAGGAGTTTTCGCTGATCTTCCGCCGTTACTATCTGCACAAGATGGGGGTGGCGGTCAACGCCGCGCGCATTATCCGCATCTCCGGCTCCAGCATGGAACCGCGTCTGCAGGATGGCGACGTGGTCGGCATCAACACCGACGACACGCGCATCCGCGAGGGCAAGACCTATGCCATCCGCCACGGCAATTTGCTGCGGGTGAAGGTGCTGATCGAGCAGCCGGACGGCGGCGTCATCATCCGCTCCCTCAACCGTGAAGAGTACCAGGACGAGCATCTCAGCTATCAGCAGCGCAAGGAGCAACTGGTGGTGCTCGGCCGCGTCTTCTGGTCCTCTTCGTCCTGGTAGCAGAGCAACCTCGGGCGCCCGCTGCGCCCGGCGGTTATTTGAAGTCCACCACCATCTGCTGCTGGATAGACAACCCGCGAGTCGACTGCACGCAACCGGCGATGTAGTCGGTGAAGCGCGGCGGTTTCGGCATGCCCAGCTTGAGGATCTTCTCGTTGCTGAAACGCACGTTGAGCATGGCGAACGAGCCGTACAGGCGCATCGCCTTCAGCATCAGCCGCTCGTTGCACGGGCCGAAAATGTCTTTCAGCTGACGGCGCATTTTCACCAACGCGTCATACGTCACCTGCGCATACTCATCGCCCACCGGCGCTTTTTCCAGCGCTGCCGCCATGGCGCGGTCGATTTCGGCAAAGCTGACGCTGCGCTCTTCACCGGCGGAGATGTGATAAACGTCGTTCTCCAGCGTTTCGCTGTTCATCAGCATCACCAGCGCATCCGCACAGTAGTCCACCGGGATCACGTCGATATTGTCCTGCAGCGAGCACATAAACTTGCGCAGCATCAGCGCCATGCCAAACACCCAGAAAATGCTGCTCGAAGGCTGGCAGCCCAGGCGGGTGTGGCCCACGACAATCGACGGACGAGCGATGGTCAGCGGCATTTGCGGGCAGCGTTGGCGCATCAGCTGTTCGATGGTGGATTTGGAACGCGTATATTCCACCAGATGCTCGGCATCTTCCTCAAATTCGCCGCTCTCCGCCACCAGCGAACCCGGTTCCGGGGAACAGGACATGGCGGTACCGACATGCAGAAAGCGTTTTAATCCCGGCACCTGCGCCATTCTTTCGGCAAAGGCCAGGGTGCCTTCTACGTTTACCTTCCAAATGAGCGGGTTATTACCAAATGAAGCAACGGCCGCACAGTTAATAACGTGCGTGACATTGTTAATACGTGCGTCAGTTAAAAATTCGGCCGGCTCGGAAAGGTCGCCCAACAATATATTTTCTATCGTAATTTTAGACAGCAGATTCGCGTCGATATTAAACTTTTCCATATTCGTGCGAATACGAGCCAATCCTTGCTGCGCATCATCGGCGCGCACCAGTAGAAGATAATTAATGGACTGATTTTCAATCAATAATTTTTCAAGAACTGCACCACCGAGAAAGCCGGTAGCGCCGGTTAACAGTAGCGTTTTCATCATTGTCACCCACATTGGTATTGAATGTGGGAGATTGTATCTGCGGATATTTAAACAAATATTAAATAGAATTACGGCGCCCAGAATCACTTTTCTTAATATTATCTTAAGGAATCTTTTGAAACATCCATCGTGGCTTTAGTAACAAAAGAAGCGCGTAGATTGGATGATTAATCTCTGCCGTTTAAATACCATTGATGTAGTGCCTGATTTAATTTAACGGTCAATGTTATTTCTCTTCTCGTCCGTGGAGGACCTATGACCTATAACCAAAAAATCTGGTTGGGGGTTTTACTGCTGTGCGCCCTGTTTTGGGGGGCGGTGATAAGCGGCGCCTGCTCGCTGTATAACCGGGCAGATCGCCTCAATGCGCACCAGGCGCAGAACGAGTTCGCCGCGCGCCACAGTCTGGCCCCCAGCTCGAAGCAAAGCGCGCAGGCGTCCACCTCCCCTCGGAATGGGTAGGGACAAGACCCGCTAACGATCCTATTATACCCTAAGGTTAACAGGGAGATAACGATGGTTCGAAAGCTGGATAGCTTACCGCAGGCGCAACGCGAGAAAATAGAAGCCGATTTGCTGGCCATCAGCGTGATCTACAACGAGCGCTACGGCATCGCTTCGACCCAGGCGGAAACAGAACGCCAGATCCCCGACCACCTGCTCCCCTACTTTCACCAGCGGCTGGATTTCTATCGCCGTGCGTAATTGCGTGCATTTCGCTAACCGCCGCTTGGCATCGCTCCCTACGCCGTTACAATAGAGGCATATTGTATCCGCCACTGAAGAGACGCGATTTTGAGCAGCAAGGCACCGGCCACATTTTATATTCACGATTACGAGACCTTCGGCAAGAGCCCGTCGCTGGACCGCCCGGCGCAGTTCGCCGGCGTGCGCACCGATATGGATTTCAACATTATCGAAGAGCCGCTGGTCATCTACTGCGCCCCGGCCGATGACTACCTGCCGGAACCCGAGGCGGTGATGATCACCGGCATCACGCCGCAGGTGGCGCGTGCCAAAGGGGTTAACGAGGCCGAGTTCACCCGCCAAATCCATCAGGCCTTCAGCGTGGCCGGCACCTGCATTCTCGGTTACAACAACATCCGCTTCGATGACGAAGTGAGCCGCAATATCTTCTATCGCAACTTCTACGATCCCTACGCCTACAGCTGGCAAAACGGCAACTCGCGCTGGGATCTGCTGGATGTGATGCGCGCCTGCTACGCTCTGCGCCCGGACGGCATCGTTTGGCCGGAAAACGAAGACGGTTTCCCCAGCTTCCGCCTGGAACATCTGACGCGCGCCAACGGCGTCGAGCACACGCAGGCTCACGACGCGATGTCGGACGTTTACGCCACCATCGCCATGGCCAAGCTGGTCAAACAGGCACAGCCGCGGCTGTTCGATTTCCTGCTGCAGCACCGCAACAAGCACAAGCTGAACGCCCTGATCGACGTCGCCGACATGACGCCGCTGGTGCACGTCTCCGGCATGTTCGGCGCGGCGCGCGGCAATACCAGCTGGGTGTCGCCGCTGGCCTGGCACCCGGACAACAAGAACGCGGTGATCATGTGCGATCTGGCCGGCGACATGACGCCGCTGTTGACGCTGAGCGCCGAGCAGCTGCGTGAACGGCTGTATACCCGCCGCGACGACCTGGCGCCGGATCAGGCACCGGTGCCGATCAAGCTGGTGCACATCAACAAATGCCCGGTGCTGGCACCGGCCAAAACCCTGCTGCCGGAGAACGCCGAGCGGCTGGGCATCGATCGCCAAGCCTGTCTGCAGAACCTGCAGCTGCTGAAACAGCACCCGGAAGTGCGCGAAAAAGTGGTGGCGCTGTTCGCCGAAGCCGAGCCGTTCAAAGGCGCCGACGACGTCGACGCCCGCTTGTACGACGGTTTCTTCAGCGACGCCGACAAGGCGGCGATGAGGATTATCCAGCAGACCAAACCGCAGAACCTGCCGGCGCTGGATCTGGCCTTCAGCGACGGCCGCATGAAAGAGCTGCTGTTCCGCTTCCGCGCGCGCAACTATCCGAATACGCTGGACGACGCCGAGCAGCGTCGCTGGCTGCAACACCGCCAGGAAGCGCTGAGCGCAGAGCGCGTGCAGAGTTACCTGCTGCAGCTCGAATCGCTGTATAACCTGCACGAAGGCGACAAAGAGAAAACCGCCCTGTTGAAAGCGCTGTTCGATTACGGCAAAGAGTTGGTGGGATAAACCCCGCAGCAAGCAGAAAAGGAAAAGGCCGCGAAAGCGGCCTTTTTTGTGGCTGAGGAGACGGCTCGCGCTTAGGCGGCGTCTTCGCTCGCTTGCGGCACCGGCAGACGGAAGCTGCGGGTGACGAAGGCCAGGTAGATCAAACCTATGGCCGCCCAAACCAGGCCCAGCGTCATCGAGCTGGCTTCCAGGTTGATCCACAGCGCGCCGACGGTCAGTGCGCCCATCACCGGCAGGATCAGGTAGTTAAATGTGTCCTTCACGGTGCGGTTCATCTTGTCGCGAATATAGAACTGCGAGATCACCGACAGGTTGACGAAGGTGAAGGCCACCAGCGCACCGAAGTTGATCAGCGCGGTCGCGGTCACCAGGTCAAACGACACCGCGGACAGCGCGATGGCGCCTACCAGCAGCACGTTCAGCGCCGGGGTACGCCACTTCGGATGCACATAGCCGAAGAAGCGAGTCGGGAACACGCCGTCGCGGCCCATCACGTACATCAGACGCGAAACGCCCGCGTGCGCCGCCATGCCCGACGCCAATACCGTCACGCAGGAGAACACCAGGATCACCGACTGGAAGAACTTGCCCGCCACGTACAGCATGATTTCAGGCTGTGAGGCGTCCGGATCCTTGAAGCGCGAGATGTCCGGGAAGTACAGCTGCACGAAGTAAGACACCACGATAAAGATGATGCCGCCGATCAGCGCCGTCAGGAAGATGGCTTTCGGGATCACTTTTTCCGCGTCTTTGGTCTCTTCGGACAGCGAGCTGATGCCGTCGAAGCCCAGGAACGAGAAGCACAGGATGGTCGCGCCGGTAATCATCGGCACCACGTGGGCGTTATCGGACCAGAACGGGCGGCTGCTGACCAGCGTACCGGCGCCTTCGCCGTGGTAAATACCGTTGATCACCAGGCCGAGGAACACGATCATGATCGCCACCTGCACCACCACGATGATGGAGTTCAGGTTAGCCACCAGCTTGATGCCGCGCAGGTTGAAAATCGTCATCAAGCCGACCAGCACCGCCACGAAGATCCAGGACGGTACGCCCGGGAAGATCGCTTCCAGGTAAATCTTGGCCAGCAAAATGTTGATCATCGGCATGAACAGGTAGTCCAGCAGCGATGACCAGCCCACCATAAAGCCGACGTGCGGGCTGATGGCTTTCTGGGCGTAGGTGTAGGCGGAACCGGCGGAAGGGAATTTCTTCACCAGCTTGCCATAGCTCAGGGCGGTAAACAGGATCGCCAGCAGAGCGAAGGCGTACGCGGTCGCGACGTGACCATCGGTCAGGCCGGATACGATGCCGAAGGTATCGAAAATGGTCATTGGCTGCAGGTAAGCCAAGCCCATCATCACTACCGGAACTAATGTCAGGGTTTTACGCAGCTGAGTGCGCTGAGCCGGAGCGGCGTTGATGGTGTTATCGGACATTGGTCAGCCCCCCCTTACCTTGAGCCTTGCGGATGGCGGACACGCCAAGACTTAAGGTTGCGGGGAAACTTCGCAACGAGCGACTTAATTCTAAAAGAAGGGGATTGTAAGCTGGATAACGGGTCGAGGAAACCTCGGCTGCTCCATAGTCGCTGCGGCCACAGCGGAAACCGGCGGGCACCGGCGCTAAAGTGAAAAATTGCCCCATCTTTCTAATCCTCATGAGTCACGACCATAAAGTTTTGTTTGATCGTGCACGAAACTATTTATCTATCCGGATCGGTGTCCGGCCTCGCTTGGTGTATGAAACGCTACGTTGGTAAAACATAATGCAAAAAAAATAACCGACGCTTTCAAAACGTCGGCTATCTGCATTTGAGATATTTTGCACCAGAATGCCTCCGAATGACAAGATCCGGAAACCCTCAAATACAAATTCTTTTTGTCGATCGCACGGAAAACCAGCCCGGCAGGCGAATTAATCCGCTGCCGGCAGGCCAGTCACCCGCACATACCTCTTACTTTATACGCCCATTCAGGCATTTTTCAACATCCAGTCGATCTCGGTTTCCGTCACCCGCCGTTCAAACTGCAGCAGTTCGTCGGTCTTGCAGGCGTGATACACCTGGGTGAAACGCTCGCCCAGATAGTGCGTCAGCGCGTGCTGATGTTCAAACTCGTACAGCGCGTCGCTCTGGCGGATCGGCAGCGGCAGCCCCTCCTGCTCCAGCCCGTTGCCGGTCACCGGCTCAGGCAACGGCAGTAGGTTGTCCAGCCCGTACAGCATGCCGGCCAGGATCGCCGCCATCACCAGATAAGGATTGGCATCGGCGCCGGCCACGCGGTACTCCACCCGGTGGTTCTCCGGTTCGCCGCAGGGAATGCGCAGCGCCACGGTGCGGTTGTTGTGGCCCCAGGCGGCCTGGATCGGCACATACATCCCCGGCTGGAAGCGCCGGTAGGCGTTGACGTTCGGCGCCAGCAGCGCCATCGACGCCGGCATCAGGGTGATCATCCCGGCCAATGCCTGTTTCAAGAGCGGCGAATCCTCGCCTTCGGCGTCGGCAAACAGGTTGTTGCCCGCACTATCCTGCATGCTGACATGCACGTGCATGCCGCTGCCGGCGTAATCCTCATAGGGTTTGGCCATAAAGGTGGCGTGCATGTCGTGGTTCTCGGCCACCAGCCGCACCAGCCGCTTCAGCGCCAGCGCGTGGTCGCAGGCCAGCAGGATGTCGTCGGTATGACGCAGGTTGACCTCGAACTGCCCCGGCGACGCCTCCGCCACCGCGCCGTCCGCCGGCAGCCCCTGCAGCTTCGCCAGCGCGTCGATATCGTTCAGCACCTCGGCGAAATGGTTCAGGTTATCGACGGAGTACACCTGGCTTTGGGTGTTGCGTTCCTGAGTGCCGGGCGCACACGGCGGCTGCAGATCGCCTTCTGCGTCGCGCTGCCTGTCGATGAGATAAAACTCCAGCTCTACCGCTGCCACCGGGAACAAGCCGCGCTGTCGCAGCGCCTGCCACACGCGGTTCAGCACATTACGGGGTTCAACGTCAAAGGGAGTGCCATCTTCATCCAGCATGGTCAGCAACACCTGGCCGATATGCTCCGGATCGGCGGCCGACGGCGTCAGCGAACCGGGCACCGGCAGGCAAATGCGATCCGGCTCGCCGAGTTCCTGCCCAAGGCCGGCCTCCTCCACCACGTTGCCGAGGATGTCCATAGCGAACACCGACGCGGGGAAGTAGCTGCCTTTTTCCAGTTTTTTCAACCCTGAGACGGGTATGCGTTTGCCGCGGAAGGAACCATTGAGATCGGTGAGAAGGATATCGATATACTGCGTGGCGGGATGGCGTTCCAAATAATGAGCGACCTCATTTTGGAACGCGCTACTTCGCCTCTCTTCATGATGCTGTGCAAAATGTTCAACTGCTGCGCTATTGGTTTGCATACGTCACCCGCCATTATGCTCTTAAGGCGCGTTGGCGCCCGTCCACCGTTCGATTCAACACATGATTGGATTTCTCGTCAGGCCGCGCCGCTGCCGGGCGCTCAAAATAACATCCACAATATGAAACATAGTATTAACAGAATGGGTTTGCAAATGTTACAATCCTGTTTGATTATTCGCCAGCGGCTGCTAAATTGATAAAATATTGACCGAAAAGGCCTTACTGCCATTTTCACGTCAACTATTTTGTCCAACGCACCAAGAGTGAACATGGGCAATATATTTTCCAAACCCACCCTAACTACCGATATCATGCAGTATCGTTATCGACCAGACAGGCACCCGATAGCGATCTTCATTTCTGCCTGTCGCCCTTACCAGAAGGAAGTACCGCTATGAGCGAAGTCAGCTTGGCACCGGGCAAACGCCTGTCGCAGATCCGTCAGCAATTGGGTTTGTCACAGCGCCGGGTCGCCGAACTGTCCGGGTTAACCCACAGTGCGATCAGCACCATCGAACAGGACAAGGTCAGCCCGGCCATCAGCACGCTGCAAAAGCTGCTGAAGGTGTATGGCCTGTCGCTGTCTGAATTCTTTGCCGAACCGGAAGCCGCCGACGAACCGCGCGTGGTGATCGACGCCGAGGACCTGATTGAGATCGGCAGCCAGGGGGTGTCGATGAAGCTGGTGCACAACGGCAGCCCGACGCGCAACCTGGCGATGATGCTGGAAACCTACCAGCCCGGCACCACCACCGGTGAAAAGATCAAGCACCAGGGCGAAGAGATAGGCACCCTGCTGGAGGGCGAGATTGTGCTAACCATCAACGGCCAGAGCTATTGCCTGACCGCCGGCCAGAGTTACGCCATCAACACCGGCATTCCGCACAGCTTCAGCAATACATCGGCGCGCATTTGCCGCATCGTCAGCGCACACACCCCTACCACCTTCTGACCGCTTCTCGCACCGGCGCAGCCTGACGCGGGTTGCGCCCCTGCCTCTCCACGTTTTTCATCGCCGTTATGCCATTTTGTTGGTTGCCAACGGCGCAATCTGTGTTACAACAGAGCAAAACAGCCATCTAAACATCTAAACGGCCTTACTACCCTATGTCAACCGCAACGCCTTCGCGCCTCGAGATGCGCAATATCTCGATCGCCTTCGCCGGCTTCAACGCGCTGCAGGACGTGGACTTCACGCTGCAGGGCGGTTCAATCCATGCGCTGGTCGGCGCCAACGGCGCGGGCAAGTCGACGCTGATGGCGATCCTCTCCGGCGCCCACGATCACTACCGCGGCGAGATCCTGATCGACGGCCGGGCAGTGGAAATTCATTCCCCGCTGCAGGCGCGCCGCCACGGCATCCACGTGGTACAGCAAGAGGTCGACGTCGCGCTGATCCCCACGCTGTCGGTGGCGGAGAACATCATGCTGGACTGGCTGAACGAGCCGGGCCACTGGCTGAACTGGGCGGAGCTGCACCGCCGCGCCGCGCAGCTGCTGCAGCAATGGGCGCTGCCGCTCAACCCGCGCAGACGCCTGGCGGACTGCACGCTGGCGGAAAAACAGCAGGTGCTGCTGGCGCGCGCGCTGTCGCACCGCTGCCGTTTTCTGGTGCTCGACGAGCCGACCGCGCCGCTCGATCGCGCCGAGAGCGAGCGCCTGTTTAACGTGGTGCGCCGCCTGCAATCCGAAGGCATCGGCATCGTGTTCATTTCTCACCGCATCCACGAACTGAGCGATATTTGCGATCGGCTGACGGTGCTGCGCGACGGGCGGCGCGTCAGCGAAGACGCCATGCGCGGGCTGAGCGGCGAACAGATCGTCGAGAAAATGCTCGGCCATCGGCTGGACGACATTTTCCCGCCGCCGCGCCCGCCGCACGCTGGGCGTAAGCTGCTGCAGGTGGAGGGCTTGCGCGATCGCTATAAGCTGCGCGACGTTTCGCTGCGGCTGCATGAAGGAGAGATCCTCGGCATCGCCGGGCTGGCCGGAGCGGGCAAAACCGAACTGTGCAAGGCATTGTTCGGCGCCAGCACCGTGCAGCTCGAGCGCGGCGAACTGCGCGGGCAGCCCTGGGCGCCACGCGCGCCGCACCTGTCGGTCGAACAAGGATTGGCGCTGGTGCCGGAAGAGCGCCGCAAAGAGGGCATTTTCATCGATGAGGCGATCCCGATGAACCTGAGCGTCAGCGCCGACGACAGCTTCTCGCGCTGGAGCCTGTTCAGCCGGCGGCAAGAGCTGCGCTGGGCGCGCGAGATCATGCAGCGTCTGAACATTCGCGCCTCCGGCCCGCAACAGCGGCTGGCACGCCTGTCCGGCGGCAATCAGCAAAAAGTGGCGATCGGCAAGTGGCTGCGCGGCAACGCCGAGGTGCTGATCTTCGATGAGCCGACCAAGGGCGTGGACATCAAGGCCAAGCAGGAGCTGTTCAGCCTGATCGACGGCCTGGCTCACGCCGGCAAAGGCGTGATTTACGCCTCCGGCGAGTTCGCCGAGCTGATTGGCCTGTGCGATCGCATCTGCGTGCTGTGGGACGGCCGCATCGTGGCGGAGTTGAACGCCGCCGACATCGACGAAGAAACCTTATTGCTCTATTCCACCGGAGGAACCCCTGCGTGAGTAAAGAATTTGCCTTGCGGCCTGCGCTGCCCTGGCGTCAACAGCTGTTTGATTTCCTCTACAAGTGGGGCATGCTGTTGACCGTCGCGGCACTGATCGCCCTGTTTGGCCTGGCGTCGGACAACTTTCTCGATGCCAATAACATCATCAATATCCTGCGTTCGATCGCCATCGTGACGGTGATCGCCATCGGCGTCTCTATCTCGCTGTCGGTCGGCGGTTTCGATCTTTCGGTCGGCTCGACCGCCTCGCTGGCCAACGCGCTGGTGATTTCACTGTTCGTCTGGCACGGGTTCGGCACCACCGGCGCCATCGTGGTGACGCTGCTGCTGTGCACGCTGGTCGGCCTGTTCAACGCCCTGCTGATCGTGGTGTTCAGAATTCCCGATATGCTGGCGACGCTGGCCAGCCTGTTCGTGATCCAGGGCGTAGCGATGACCTACAGCTACGGCGGTTCCATCACCCAAAACATGGTGCTGCCGAATGGCGACATGGCGGAAGGCCTGATCTCGGAGGTGTTTTCCGCCCTCGGCCAGGTGCCGGTGATCGTGCTGATCATGTTGGCGGTCACCGTGGCGGTACAGCTGTTCCTCTCGTTGACCAAGCACGGCCGCCGGATGTACGCCATCGGCGGCAACCCCGAGGCTGCGCGTCTGTCGGGTATCCGCACCGTACGTTACAGGGTTGCCGCTTACGTCATTTCTTCCTGGCTGGCGGCGCTTGGCGGCATCTTGCTGGCGTCACGTATCGGCTCTTCGCAGGTCAATGCCGGCGGCGGCTATCTGATGGACGCGGTGGCGGCGGCCTATATCGGTTTCTCGCTGGCGGGCTCCGGCAAACCCAATGCGCTCGGCACCCTGATCGGCGCAGTGATCCTCGGCGTACTGCAAAACGGCCTGGTGATGCTGTCGGTGCCCTACTACGCCATGGATATTATCAAAGGCCTGGTGCTGGCGCTGGCGCTGGCCATCACCTACATCCAGAAACGCTGATCCTCCCCGGCGCACGCCCGCTGCGCCGCTTTTCCCTTTAATTCATCCGGTTACCCTTTCCCGTCAGTAGAACAAGCATACAAATGATATGAATTATCATTAGCGTTTACATTCAGTAAAAAATCCTTACAATACCCTCACGCAACGCTGACGAAGCGAAGTATTTCTCAGCGAACGATGAATAATTTCATTAGAAATTCAATTGGTTAATTACTTTCACTTCAATCCAGGAAAGGTTCACCTCATGGAAACGCCACGTTACAGCAAGCTCGCCGCTCTGGTGATTGCCTCACTCAGCGCCACCGCCGCACTGGCCGCGCCGCAGAACGACACCCAGGACACCATGGTCGTCACCGCCTCCGGCTTCCAGCAAAAAATTCAGGACTCCGCCGCGTCCATCTCGGTGATCCCGCGCCAGCAGATCGAAGATAAGGCCTATCGCGACGTGACCGATGCACTGAAAGACGTGCCGGGCGTGGTGGTCACTGGCGGCGCCAGCAGCAGTGACATCAGCATCCGCGGCATGTCCTCCAAGTACACGCTGATCCTGGTGGACGGCAAGCGCGTCGACACCCGCAGCACCCGCCCGAACAGCGACAACGCCGGCATCGAACAGGGCTGGCTGCCGCCGCTGGAAGCCATCGAACGCATCGAAGTGGTGCGCGGGCCGATGTCTTCGCTGTACGGTTCCGACGCCATGGGCGGCGTGATCAACGTCATCACCCGCAAAACCTCACGCACCGAGTGGAAAGGCTCGCTGCACGGTGACGCCACCGTTCAGGAAAACCGCGATTCCGGCGATCTGTTCCAGACCAACGCCTACGCCTCCGGCCCGCTGGTTGAAGGCCTGCTCGGCCTGCGGGTCAACGGCCTGCTGTCGCGCCGCGCGGAAGATAAAATCGTCAACGGTTACAACGAACAGCGCATGCGCAGCGGCACCGCGGTGTTCACCCTGACGCCGGACGAGAAAAACGAATTCGATTTCGAAATCGGCCGCTCGCTGCAGGATCGCAACAGCACGCCGGGCAAATCGGTAGTGGCGGAGCGCTGCAGCAAAGGCAAGTGCACACCAACCGAGGTCAGCGAAAGCCTATACACTCGCACCAACTACGCGCTGACCCACAACGGCTATTACGACTTCGGCAACTCCACAAGCTACGTGCAGCGCGAAGAAACCGGTAACCCGGGCCGTAACATGAAGGCCTACAACACCATCTTCAACACCCAGAACCAGTTCGAGCTGGGTTCCCACATGCTGAACCTCGGCGGCCAATACCGCTATGAAAAACTGGGCGACGGTGGCAACCAGCTTGAATCGGCTCAAGGTCTCAGCAAGCTGACGCGCTGGAGCTGGGCATTGTTCGCTGAAGACGAATGGGCGCTGACCAACGACTTTAGCCTGACCAGCGGCATCCGTATGGACCGTGATGAAAACTTCGGCAGCCACTGGACCCCACGCATGTACGGTGTCTGGCACCTGACCGAACAGTGGACGCTGAAAGGCGGCGTCTCCGCCGGTTACAAATCGCCGGATCTGCGCCAATCCTCCCCTAACTGGGGGCAGGTCACCGGCGGCGGCGTGCGTAAAGGCATCATCGTCGGCAACCCGGATCTGCAGCCAGAGAAGAGCCTGAGCGAAGAAATCGGCCTGATGTGGGATAGCCTGAAAGGCGTTAACGCCGGCGTGACGGTCTTCAACACCGACTTTAAAGACAAAATCACCGAAGTGCGCCGCTGTGAAGACACGCCGGATTGCACCATCGGCGGCACGTCCTACGACTTTATCAGCGATCGCGTCAACGTCGACAAAGCCAATATGCGCGGCGTAGAGGCCACCTTCGGCTGGCAGATCAACAAAGACTGGAAGTGGAACACCAACTACACCTACACCTCTTCCGAGCAGAAGAGCGGCGAGTTCCAGGGCAAGGCGCTCAACCAGATGCCTAAGCACATGCTGAATACCGTGCTGGACTGGCGTGCCACGCAGGACCTCAGCCTGTGGTCGCGCGTTAACTTCCGCAGCAAAACCTCACAATATCTGAGCCGCACCTCGATGGCGACCAGCACGCCATCCTACACCTTCGTCGATGCGGGCCTGAGCTACCAGGCGGCGAAAAACCTGCAGCTGACCGGCGGGGTTTACAACATCCTCGACAAAACCGTGGATTACGATCACTACCGTACCACGCTGGACGGCCGCCGTTACACCGTCGGCATGACCTACAACTTCTGATGCCCTTGGGCGCGCACTGCGCGCCCTTTTCATTCCATCACCGTGAGGAAGCTCCATGAGATTACGCCGCTCCCCCCTGATGATCGCCCTGCTGGCCGCAATGGCGCTGGCGGGTTGCCACAGCAAAACCGATACGCCGGTAGCCGCTACCCCGGCCACCGTCAACGTCCAGCACCTGAACGGCAGCACCGAGGTGAAGAAGCACCCGCAGCGCATCGTGGTGCTGGATTACGCGTCGTTGGAAACGCTGCAGCTGCTGGGCGTCGAACCGCTGGCGCTGCCCGGCAACCGCAAGAACTTGCCGGATAGCCTGAAGCGCTATCAGGATGACAAATACCTCAATGCCGGCACCCTGTTCGAACCGGATATGGCCGTGCTGCGCGCCGCCAAGCCGGACCTGATCCTGATCGCCGGCCGGGCGTCCAAAGCCTATGACGAGCTGAACGCGCTGGCACCGACGCTGAACATGTCCGTCGATCAGCAGGATCAGTTGGGCAGCCTGAAACAGCGCACCCTGCAGCTGGGCGAGCTGTTCGATAAGCAGCAACAGGCGCAGGCGGCGATCGATAAGCTGGATGCGCAGATCGCCGCAGTCAAACCACAGGCCACCCAGGCCGGGCGTGGGCTGGTGGTGCTGTTCTCCGGCGGCAAGATCAGCGCTTACGCGCCCAAGAGCCGTTTCAGCTTCGTCTATGACGCCCTCGGCTTCGCGTCCGCGCTGCAGTCCGACGAAAAAGACGTGCGCGGCAACAAGCTGACGCCTGAGCAGGTCGCCAAACTGAATCCTGACTGGCTGTTCGTCATCGACAGAGACGCCGCGACCGGGCGGCCGAACGCGGTGGCACCGCAGAAAATCCTCACCGGCACCGCGCTGAAGAAAACCACGGCGGTGAAAAAAGGCCAGGTGGTCTACCTGCCGGCAGCCGAGGTGTATCTGTCCGGCGGCATCGTCACCGCCCAGCACGTCGTCGAACGCGTGAGCGAGGCCCTAAACCACGCTGCGCGATAAAGAAAGCCCGGCGATGCCGGGCTTTTTCTTGGGTTAAATCGTCGGCTGGTTCACCAGACCGTCTATCAGCACCTGCGGCGTGCCCTGCGAGCAACGCTCGATGCGCCCGCGCACGCCGTAGACCCGCGCCAGGCTCTGCGGCGTAATCACCTGATCCGGCGCGCCATCGGCGATCAGATCGCCATCCTGCAGCATCAGCACGTGGTCGCCGTGACGCAGCGCGATGTTGATGTCATGCACCACCACCACCGTCACGATATTGCGCTTGCGGGTTTCGCGGCGCACCAAATCCATCACGTGGAACTGGTAGTTGAGATCGAGCGCGCTCAGCGGCTCATCCAGCAGCAGCAGCGACGGCTGACGGATCAGCGACTGCGCCAACCCCACCAGCTGTTTCTGGCCGCCGGACAGCTGATCGAGATAGCTCAGCGCCAGGTGGGCGATGCCCAGCTGTTCCAGCAAAGCCATCACTTCCGCTTCGCTGCCGGCGTTGCTGCGGCCGCCCGAGGCGCGCTGCGCCACGATGATCGACTCCAGCACGTGCAGATGCACCCCAGCAGGCAGCGACTGCGGCAGGTACACCACTTTCTCCGCCCGACGGGCGAACGGCATCTGCATCAGATCGCCGTCGTCCAGCCACAGCTTGCCCTGCGCCGGGTTCAGCCCGGCCAGCGAGCGCAGCAGCGTCGATTTGCCGCTGCCATTCGGCCCCAGCAGCACGGTGATTTGCCCGCGCGGCAGCATCGGCACCGAGAGATTGTCGATCACCTGGCGTTTCGGGTAGCCCGCCGAGAAGTTTTCTATCCGTAAACCCTGGATCATACGTTCCCCCGATGGCGCAGAATAATGCTCAGGAAGAACGGCACCCCGACCAGCGACGTGACGATGCCCACCGGAATGATCACGCCGGGCACCAGGTTTTTCGACGCCACCGAGGCCATCGACAACACCAGCGCGCCAATCAGCGCACTGGCCGGCAGGTAGAAACGGTGATCTTCGCCGAAGATCATGCGGGCGATGTGCGGCGCCACCAGGCCGATAAAGCCGATCGGCCCGACGAACGCCACCGCCAGCGCCGAAAGCATGCTGATGCGCAGCAGCGTGGTCAAACGCAGACGACGCACGTCGATACCGAAGCTCACCGCCCGGTCTTCCCCCAGACGCAGCGCGGTCAGTTTCCACGAGCTCATCATCGACAGCGGCAGCAGCACGGCGAACACCCCGAACAGAATGCCCAGTTTGTCCCACGAGGCGCGCGCCAGGCTGCCCATGGTCCAGAACACCAGCCCCTGCAGCGTGTCCTCGCTGGCGATGAATTGCATCATCGAGACCAGCGCGTTGAAGGTAAACACCAGCGCGATGCCGAACAGCACCACGCCGGAGGTGGCGACCCGCGTCCAGCGCGTGATGCCGTCGAGCATCAGCGCAGCGAACAGCGCGAAGATAAAGGCGTTGGCGGAGATGAACCACTGGTCGGGAATCCCCGGAATGCCGATGCCAAGCACGATCGCCAGCGCGGCGCCAAAGGCCGCGGCGGAAGAGACCCCGAGGGTAAAGGGGCTGGCCAGCGGGTTATTCAGGATGGTCTGCATCTCCGCCCCGGCCAGGCCGAGCGCAAAGCCCACCACCACCGCCATCAGCGCGTAAGGCAATCGGATGTCCCAGACGATCACCCGCGTGCCGGCATCGGCCGCGGCGGGGTCAAGCAGCGTGTGCCATAAGGACGACAGCGACAGGCCGGACGGCCCCATGGTGAAATCCAGCAGCAGCGAGCCCAGGATCGCCAGTGCCAACACGCCCATCATCATCAGGCGATGGCGAAGAATATGCTGATAACGCCCCATCACGCCGGCGTTGGGTTGCCCCTTGGCGTCAGTCATGGGATCGGTGGATACGCTCATTCGTTAAGATACCTGTTACAACCATCATGACAGCGGCGCGAAGGCGTCCGCCGTGAACCGGAAAGTGTGCGGCAGCAGCCTGCGCGCAGCCGTCCACAATAAAGCAAACGATAATACTTATCAATCATATCAATCGGTGAAAACAGCGTTATATAAATGTAAAAATTTGTTTTTACACGCCATTTTTCAAACCACCACGCTTACCCCCGCCAGCGGCCAGTAGGTTCATTATTCTGAAAGTGATCCCTGATCCGACCAGACTCTGACAAATAACGGCAAAACCACATAGAATCCAAAGCCACAGCACCGCGCGTGCAAAAAACCTTCAGGCCGCCGCAAGAGCGGCCTTATTGACGAGGCTGTAATGAGAAGTCCATCTCCGGCGACAACGCCCAAACGTCCGGCGCTGCTGAACTGGCTGTTATACAGCCCGCTGCAGGCCGATGACGAGCCGTTTCAACGCCAGCTGCGTCTCACGCTGACGCCCTCTCCTCTCACTCCCTGGCTGAATGCCGCAGGGCCGGTCGCGCTGTTGGTGGGGTACGCCTGGCTGAACCGACCGCTGGTCGGTATCGGCCTGCTGCTGCTGTTGCTGCTGTTGACCGCCGGGCGAGCCTGGCTGGCGCGCCGGCGTCAACCCGCCTGGCCGGACGCCATGCTGGTGACGGTGTTGCTGTGGACGCTGCTGGTCGGCGCCAGCGCCGCGCTGGCGATGCTGTCGGGCCGCTTCGTTTTAATACTTTTCGCCGGCCTCACCATCACCGCTCTGGCCTGCTGGCTGATGCAGCGCCACGCCGCCGCGCCACGCTTCGCGCTGCTTGAGGTGATCGCGCTGACGCTGCCTTACCTGCTGGCGGCACCGCTGTCGCGCGTGCAAAATCTGTTTGTCCTGGCGGACCTCGCGCCGCTGTGGTTGGTGCTGGCCCACGGTATGATCGCACGCTACCACCGCCAACTGGTGCAGCACGTCACGCTGGCCTGGGAGAAGCAGCAGGCGTCGCACCGCGATCGCCTGACCGGCTTCCTCAACCGAGCGGGCGGCGAGGTGGTGATGCGCAGCATCTGCCGCCCCGCAGCGGCACAGACGATCTCTCACCTGTTCATTCTTGAGTTTGGTCCGCTGGCGGCGCTCTACCAAAGCCACGGCGTCCAGATCGGCGACGACGTACTGCGCACCGTCGGCGAGCGTCTCAAGACGCTGATCCGCCCGAGCGACTACGTCTGCCGCTATACCGGCGGCCTGTTTTTGATTCTGGTGCACGATCTGCCCTACGGCGCGGAAAGCGAGTTCCTGGCGCGCATCGTGCCGCCGCTGGAGGCACCTTACGATTTTGGCGCGTTCGGCGAGGTGAACATGCAGCTCAACGCTGGCATTGTGGCACTGACGCAGCATTATGCGACGGTGGAAGATTTGATGAGTTCGGCGCAGCAGGCGCTGGCGGAAGCCAAAGGCGGGAAAAAGTAAAGCCAAACGCGGCGGGAACCCCCGCCGCGTATCACTCACCGAAAATTACTTCACGTCCATCTTCGGGAATTCCATTTCGCTGTACTTCACGACACGGGTGCCTTGCGACAGCTTGTAACCGAACCAGATCAGCAGGAACAGTGGAATGCCGATGTAGGTCGCGGTCACGCCATACCAGTCGATCTTATCTTGCAGGAAGGCCTGGTAGTTCTGGCCCAGGGTAATGATCAGGCACAGCACGAAGGCGAAGATCGGCCCCAGTGGGAAGAACCCGGAACGGTACGGCAAATCGTTCAGATCGCGCCCCTGCAGCATGTAACCGCGACGGAAACGGTAGTGGCTGATAGCGATGCCCAACCAGGCGATGAAACCGGTCATGCCCGAGGTATTGAGCAGCCACAGGTAAACCGACTGGTTGCCGAACATTGACGTCAGGAAGCACAGGCCGGCCACCACGCAGGTCGCATACAGCGCGTTACGCGGCACGCCGCCTTTCGACAGCTTGGCGAAAATGCGCGGCGCCTTGCCTTCCGATGCCAGGGTGTACAGCATGCGGGTCGATGCGTACATGCCCGAGTTACCGGCCGACAGCACCGCCGTCAGGATCACCGCGTTCATCACCGCCGCCGCCGACAACAGGCCGGCATGCTGGAACACCAGGGTGAACGGGCTGACGCTGATGTCTTTCACGTCGTTGCGCAGCAGGCTCGGATCGGTGTACGGAATGATCAGGCTGATGATCAGAATGGCGAAGATATAGAACAGCAGGATACGCCAGAACACCTGACGCACTGCGCGCGGGATGTTTTTACCCGGATTCTCCGATTCGCCGGCCGCGATACCGATGAGCTCGGTGCCCTGGAACGAGAAGCCGACGATCATGGCCACGCCGATCATCGCCGAGAAGCCGCCGGCAAACGGCGCGTCTCCTACCGTCCAGTTCTGCCAACCGGCATGCTCGCCGCCCTTCAGAATGCCGACGATCATCAGCACACCGACAGCGATGAAGATAATCACCGTGCTGACCTTGATTAACGCGAACCAGTATTCCGCCTCGCCGAACCCTTTCACCGAAATGTAGTTCAGCAGGAACATCAGACCGAGGAACAAG
This sequence comes from Serratia sp. CY47444, assembly GCF_052168635.1. Classification (NCBI taxonomy): domain Bacteria; kingdom Pseudomonadati; phylum Pseudomonadota; class Gammaproteobacteria; order Enterobacterales; family Yersiniaceae; genus Serratia; species Serratia sp. CY47444. Next base: position 101,429 of record NZ_JBJNMH010000015.1, on the reverse strand, counting down.
GCGCTCCAGATCCAACCTGGGGTGTCCGGGAACCAGTAGTTCATCACCAACTGCGAGGCCACCAGGTCAACGGCGATGGTCACCGCCCAGTTGTACCAGTAGTTCCAGCCCAGCGCGAAGCCGAAGCCTTCTTCCACGTATTTGGCGCCGTAAGTGGAGAATGAACCGGAGACCGGCATAAAGGCCGCCAGTTCGCCCAAGCTGGTCATCAGGAAGTACACCATCAAACCGATCAGAGCGTAAGACAGCAGCGCCCCGCCGGGGCCTGCCTGAGAAACCGTGGCCCCCGAGGCCACAAACAGGCCGGTGCCGATGGAGCCGCCGATGGCGATCATGGTCAAATGCCGGGCTTTCAGCTCGCGGCGCAATCCGGGTGCTTGCTGCCCCGATGTTTTTATATCCTGCTGAGCCATTCGTACCCTATCTGCTCTTTGAAAAAATGAGGGCGGATTGTAACAAATACCCGCCGGTGAACTAGCAACATTGCACTGATATAAGATAGCTTCATAATTCAGAGGCAATTATTAGCCGCGGCCCTTATGGCCTTACTTACTCTCATTAATGTGAGCGCGCGCAGGTTTTTATGCTTTCTTCAGCCTGCGCAGCAGCAGAGGACGTGACGCGCTGTCGATTACAGCGCGCAATAGCTGAGAAAACGCTGCAAGGCGTTGGAAATGTGCTTTTGCCGATGGCGGATCAGGTACAGGGTGCGCCGCAGCGGCGGCAGCGGCACCGGCAGTTCTACCAGTGCGCCGCTGGCCAGCTGTTCTGCCACCACGCGCCGCGACAGGCAGCTGATGCCGATACCGTGCCGCACCGCGTGCTTGATCGCCTCCGAGTTGCCGAGTTCCATCACCAGCTGGAAGTGCGGCAGGTGCGCCAACAGCAGATGATCCAGAACCTCGCGGGTGCCCGAACCACGCTCGCGCAGGATCCAAGGCGCATTGGCCAGCGCCTCCAGCGTCGGCGGTTGGTGGGTCAAGGGATTGTCCGGCGCGGCAAACACCACCAGCTCGTCCTCCAGCCACGGCTGCGTCACCAGCTCCGGCATATGGCAAGGCCCTTCGATCAGCCCCAAATCGACGCGAAAATCCGCCACCGCTACGATCACGTCCTGGCTGTTGCCAACGTTCAGCTCCAGCGGCGTGGCCGGAAAATCCCGACGGTAACGGGCGATCATCTCCGGCAGCATGTAGTTGCCGATGGTGCTGCTGGCGGCGATGCGCAGCGCCCCGCCGTCATGGCGGAACAGCTGCTCTATCTCCCCCGCCTGTTCCAACAGCGCCAGCGCCTTGGGATACAGCAACCGGCCGTGCTCGTTGATCACCAGCCGTTTGCCGACGCGATCGAACAGCTGCACGCCCAGCTGCCCCTCCAGATCCGCCAGCGCCGCGCTGACCGCCGACTGCGACAGCGCCAGCACCACCGAGGCCTGAGTGGTCGAACCGCTTTTCAGCACTTCGGTGAAAACTTCCAGTTGACGCAACGTGATATGCATAGCCGTCCCGGTATTGAAAGAAGGTTCTGCCAGAGAACCCAACATGGTGATGTGGGCAGCCCGGCCAGGCTACCCTGTTTGCGGCCAGATCGGCGCGCTATTTGCCCAACGCGACCAGCTGCGCCGCCGCGACCAGCACCGGCTCGCGCGGCGTGCCGGCTTCGTCCCGCAGTATCAATTGCAGCATCGCCACCAGGTGATCGCGGTCGATCGCCTTGTTTTCTTCAATCAACCGCCGCACCGCGCGCCCCACTTCCTGATCTACCTGCTCTCTGCGTTGATCGTCGGTATCCATCGCCTGCTCCTGTTAGTTGGAAAGTTGACGGCGGCTCGCCGCTCCTCCACACCCTAGCCGCAATGCGGCGTTATGCCAATGCCTGATCCCATACCACTTATTCAGATAGGTTATAAATATATAATCAATTTCTCTTTTATTCAGCCCAAACGTACTCTTAGCAGCAAGAAACAGACTGAAGGACTGACTTTTATGGCGACTGATACCACTCACACCTATCCCGAGCGACGCTTTCCGCTGTTTGGCCTGCCACGGCTGGTGCCGGGGCTGGCGCTGACCGGCGCGCTCACCGCGTTGGCCGTCTGGGCCGGCGATATTCCCTGGGTGGCGGAGCTGGGGCTGGGGGCGCTGACGCTGGCGATCCTGCTCGGCATTCTGGTGGGCAACACGCTGTATCCCCGCTGGCAAACCGTTTGTCACAGCGGCGTACAGCTGGCCAAACAGCGGCTGCTGCGTCTGGGGATTATCCTTTACGGCTTCCGGCTGACCTTTCAGCAGATCGCCGATGTCGGCGCCAGCGGCATCATCATCGACGCACTGACCCTGATCACCACTTTCCTGCTGGCCTGCTGGCTCGGCAAGAAAGTGTTCGGCATCGACAGCCAGACCGCGATACTGATCGGCGCCGGTAGCAGCATTTGCGGCGCGGCGGCGGTGATGGCCACCGAGCCGGTGCTGAAGGCCGATTCCAGCAAAGTGGCGGTAGCGGTCTCGACCGTGGTGGTATTCGGCACCCTGGCTATTTTCGTTTATCCCTGGCTGTATCAGTTGAATGAACACTTCCAGTGGCTGCCGTTCAGCCAGGAAACCTTCGGCATTTACGCCGGCTCCACCATCCACGAAGTGGCTCAGGTGGTCGCCGCCGGGCACGCCATCGGGCCGGACGCCGAAAATGCGGCGGTGATCGCCAAGATGATCCGCGTGATGATGCTGGCGCCGTTCCTGCTGCTGCTGTCGGGCTACATCAGCCGCGGCAGCGCAGGCAAGGCGGAAAAATCCGCCATCACCATTCCGTGGTTCGCCGTGCTGTTTATCGCGGTCGCCGGGCTGAACTCCTTCAACCTGCTGCCGGCCGCGCTGGTGCGCCATCTGATCACCGCCGATACCTGGATGCTGGCGATGGCGATGGCGGCGCTGGGGTTGACCACCCACATCAGCGCCGTGCGCCAGGCCGGGATGAAACCGATTCTGCTGGCGACGCTGCTGTTCGTCTGGCTGCTGGTCGGCGGCGGCGCGATAAACCAACTGGTGCAACACCTGCTGTAATCCCCCTCGGTGGTCCGCTTCGGCGGGCCGCCGCTTTTCGCCATTCAATCCGCCCGCCATCAATGCCATAATGTCACCGATAACACAGGAGAATGAAGATGAAGTTTGTCGGTGCACATGTCAGCGCGTCAGGCGGCGTGGATCAGGCGGTTATCCGCGCGCACGAATTGGAGGCGACCGCGTTCGCCCTGTTCACCAAAAATCAGCGTCAATGGAAGGCCGCACCGCTGGCCGCCGACGTGATCGATAAGTTCAAGAGCGCGTGCGCCCAGTACGGCTTCGGGCCGGGGCAGATCCTGCCGCACGACAGCTACCTGATCAATCTGGGCCACCCGGTGGCCGAGGCGTTGGAAAAATCGCGCGAGGCGTTTATCGACGAACTGCAGCGCTGCGAACAGCTGGGGCTGACGCTGCTGAACTTCCATCCCGGCAGCCACCTGCTGCAAATCGATGAAGACAAGTGCCTGGCGCGCATCGCCGAATCGATCAACATCGCGCTGGATAAAACCGCTGGCGTGACGGCGGTGATCGAGAACACCGCCGGCCAGGGCAGCAACCTGGGCTTCAAATTCGAACATCTGGCGGCGATCATCGACGGCGTGGAAGATAAGAGCCGCGTCGGCGTTTGCATCGACACCTGCCACGCCTTCGCCGCCGGGTACGATCTGCGTACCGAAGAAGACTGCGAGCACACCTTCAAGCAGTTGGGCGACATCGTCGGCTTCAACTACCTGCGCGGCATGCACCTGAATGACGCCAAGAGCGAGTTCAACAGCCGCGTCGACCGCCACCACAGCCTGGGGGAAGGCAACATCGGCAAAACGGTGTTCAGCTACATCATGCGCGATCCGCGCTTCGACAATATTCCGCTGATTCTGGAAACGGTAAACCCGGATATCTGGGCGGAAGAGATCGCCTGGCTGAAAGCACAGCAGTAACCCTCCCTTGGCCGCTCGCCTATGCGCGAGCGGTTTCCCCCACCGTGTGCTCTGCCGCCAGCATGGCGCCGAACTGACGCAGCGTTTCTTCATCCAGGCCCGCCGCCCTAAACACCGCGGTGGTAAAGCTGACCGGCGCCGAGCCTGGTGCCGTAATGACACGGTCATCCACGACGGCGGCGGCGCTCGCAACGTAATGGCGCTGCCCGCTGTAGCCCTCAACATTGCCCGTCAAGAACTCGGCAGCGTTGGAGGTATGCGCCCTGCCGTTCAACAGGCCGGCCCGCGCCAACGCCAACGTCCCGCCGCAAATGCCCGCCAGAGTCGCGCCGCGTTGAGACTGCTCGTTGAGCAACGCGCGGATATCCGGCGCCCGTTCGGTTTCCCACAGGGTGCCGCCGACCACCACCAGCACCTCGGGGCGCCAATCCGCCAGTTCGGCCACGCTTTTTTCAACCTCGACCGTCAGCCCGCCCTGTGAGCGAAGCGTTCCGGCCTGCGGCGCAAAAAACGCCACCTCCAGCCCATAAAACGGGCCGCCAACGCCGGCAATCAGCGCGTATTCCCAATCGGCGAAACCGGGTGTGAGTACGATCGCCACTTTTTTAGCCACGGATGAATCTCCTTGAGTCATTGCTTGTTCGCAGGAACAAAGTCGCGCTATCAGCTTAGAAAGCGTTGTGGTTTCTGACCAGGGGTAAATCGTGCTAACTGCCTAAGGCACAAACAAAAACGCGCAGCTCGGGGCTGCGCGTTTTGCGGTATCGCGAGGCTTACGCCGCGGCGGTAACCGGTACTTCCGCACGTTTCAGCAGGGCATAAGCTACGCCCGCCAGCAGCGTACCGGCGGCGATCGCCACCAGGTACAGCAACACCGGCGAAATCGCGCCCGGGATCAGCAGCACGAACAGCCCGCCGTGCGGTGCCATCAGTTTGGCGCCGAAGGCCATCGACAGCGCGCCGGTCAGCGCCCCGCCGGCGATGCAGCACGGCAACACGCGCATCGGGTCGCGGGCGGCGAACGGAATCGCCCCTTCGGTGATGAAGCACAGCCCCAGCACCAACGCCGCCTTGCCGCCTTCCTGTTCGGATTTCGGGAACTTGCGGCGCGCCAGCAGCGTCGCCAGACCCATCGCCAGCGGTGGCACCATGCCCGCCGCCATGATCGCCGCCATCGGCGCATACACCGAAGAGCTGAGCAGCGCCACGCCGAACGCGTAGGCCGCTTTGTTCACCGGGCCGCCCATGTCGGTACACATCATGCCGCCGAGGATTGCCCCCAGCAGTACGGCGTTGGCGGTGCCCAGCGATTGCAGCCAATGGGTCAGACCTTCCATGATTTTCGCCACCGGCGTGCCGACCACGTAAATCATGATGAGGCCGGTGATCAGGCTGGCGACCAGCGGAATGATCAAGATGGGCTTCAGCGCTTCCATACTTTGCGGCAGGCGCAGCTTGCTGCTGATCGCCTTGGCGACATAACCCGCCAGGAAGCCGGCGATGATGCCGCCGAGGAACCCGGCGCCGGTGCTCACCGCCAGCATGCCGCCGATCAGGCCCGGCGTCAGGCCCGGACGATCCGCGATGGAGAAGGCGATAAAACCGGCCAACACCGGCACCATCAGCGCAAAGGCGGAGCCGCCGCCGATCTGCATCAGCGCCGCCGCCAACGTGCCTTTGACTTCAAACGCCTTGATGCCGAACACGAACGACAGCGCGATGCACAGACCGCCGGCCACCACCATCGGCAGCATGTAGGACACGCCGGTCAGCAGGTGGCGATACGGGCCGCTGCCCTCTTTCTTTTTCGCCGCCGGCGCCGCGCTACCGCGCTGCTGCGGCTGGAACACCTCCGCCTCGGCCTGCGCCTTGTCCAGTTCCTGCGCGGTTTTCTTCAGCGCCAGACCGGTGGAAGTACGATACATCGGCTTACCGGCAAACTTGTCCAGATCCACTTCGATGTCCGCCGCGACGATCACCAGATCCGCGGCCGCCACTTCTTCCGGGGTGATGGCGTTGCCGGCGCCGACGGAACCGCGCGTTTCCACCTTCACCCACCAGCCGCGTTTCTTGGCTTCACTTTCAATGGCTTCGGCCGCCATAAAGGTATGCGCCACGCCGGTTGGGCAAGCGGTGATCGCCACGATGCGTTTTTGCCCATTGGCTTTCACCGGTGCCGCCGCCTGCGGCACCTGATAGGTTTCAGCTTCGGCCTTGGCACGCGCCAGAAAAGCGTCCGGTTCCCGCACCGCCTGTTCGACATCGCCCACATACACCAATTTGCCGTTCAGCCCGGCGTCAGCAGGAGCAGCCTGCCCCGCCACCACCACCAGTTCGGCGTCCTGCAGTGACTCGACCAGCGTCAGGCCAGTTTTGGCCGCGGCGGCCTCCAGCATGCGTTTCGCCAGGTGGCCACGGGCCTGCCCCAGCGAACTGTCTACCATCAGCAGCGTTTTCATTCTGCCTCCTGCTATTGATTGAAAGGTTTCAGATCGACGCGCGCCATCATCGCGGCCAACTGGGGACGATCGGTCACGCCGACGTTGCTTTGGCTGACCGCCAGCGCCGCTACCGCCGTGGCCAGACGCAGAGTGTGTTCGCTGGATTCGCGCATCAGCAGGCCGTAAATCAGGCCGCCGACCATCGAATCGCCGGCGCCCACGGTGCTGACCACCTCACAGGACGGCGGTTTGGCGATCCAGGCGCCGGAGGCGTTAACCCACAGCGCGCCTTCCGCGCCGAGGGAGATGACCACGTGGGCGATGCCCTGTTCACGCAGCGCATGCGCGGCCTCGACCACGTCCGCCAGCGTCGGCAGCGGGCGACCGGCCCAGATTTCCAGCTCGCGGCGGTTCGGCTTCACCAGCCACGGCGAGGCCTTCAGCCCGGCGACCAGCGCTTCGCGGCTGCTGTCGAAAATGATGCACGGGCACTTGGCGCGCAGCTGGGTCATCCAGTCGGTAAAGGCGTCGGGATCGACGCCGGCTGGCAGACTGCCGCTCACCGCCACCATGTCGAACTGGCCCAGCCAGCTCAGCGAGTCGCTGACGAAGCGATCCCAGTCCTGTGATGTCACTTCAAAACCGGAGAAGTTGAAATCGGTCACTTCGCCGTCTTTTTCCGTCAGCTTGACGTTGATGCGGGTGCGGCCCGGCACCACCTGAAAGCGATTGGCGATCCCCAGATCGCTGAACAGCAGTTGGAAACCGTCCTGATTGTCTTTGCCCAAGAAGCCGCCGACGGTGACGTCGATGCCTAAATCCTTCAACACTTTGGCGACGTTAATGCCCTTACCGGCGGCGTGCAGGCCGGCAGTTTTTACCCGGTTGACTTCCCCGCGCTCGATCTGCGGGCAGAAACCCACCAGATCGTACGCCGGGTTCAGGGTGATTGTTGCTACTCTTCTGCTCATGCTGCGCCCTCGCCCAGTCCTTCATTAATCGCTTCGCCAATCGCCTTCAGCGCGGCTTCAGCATCTTCTCCATTGGCGGTAAAGCGCAGGTGATGCCCTTTCTTCACGCCCAACGCCACCACCTTCATCAGGCTGCGCCCGTTGGCCGGCTTGCCGCTGCCGTCCAGGTTGGTGACGGTGATGTCACTGTTGAAACTTTTGATCACGTTGACCAGCGCCGTGCCCGGCCGCGCGTGCAGACCGTGCTCGTTGCGGATCACGAATTCGGCGCTCAGCACGCTGCTCTCTTCCGCCACGTCGCTGGTCAGCAGCGCCAGCACCCCAGCGGCATCCGCCTTCAGCAAGCGTTCAGCTTTGTTGGCCAGCAGCAGATCGCTGAGGTAGTTGAGCACCGCCAGCGGCTGCGCGTCGGCGACCGACACCGTCAGCAGCAGCGCCACCGGCTCGCCGTCTTCCACGAAAGCCTGCGCCGGGCGGCTGACGGTGGCCACGCTGGCCAGGTTGCCTTCAACGCTGTCGCTCAGCCAAATGCCCTGCCCCAGATTCAGCGGCCTGCGGGTGATGACATCGCTGACGAACTGCGCGTTGACCGCCCCGATTTTTTGCAGACGGCCGGCGTTCAGCGCCTGCAGCGTCATCAGGCTGTCGGCCGCGACGTCGAGCGCAATCAGCGAAACGTCGAACTGGAATTCAGCGCTCTGCTGTTCGCCCATCAACAGGCTGCGCAGCTCTTCCGCGGAGGTGGTTTTCGCCAGCCGCTCCGCCACGCTGTCATCACTCAGCACGTGGGTGAGCTGACGCAGCAGTGCCAAATGCTCGTCGGAACGGGCGGCGATGCCGATCGCCACATAGGCGGTCTGGCCTTCCCCCCACGCGATGCCCTGCGGGAACTGGAACACCTGCACGCCGGTTTTCAACACCAGATCGCGGGTATCGGTGGTGCCGTGCGGAATGGCGATGCCGTTGCCCAGGTAGGTGGACGTCTGCAGTTCGCGCTGCAGCATGCCGTCCACGTAACCGGCGCTGACGCAGCCGGCTTCGGTCAGCGCGGCGGCCACCTGACGGATGGCCCCCTGCTTATCGGCGGCAGCGGCGCCCAGATGAATGTCTTGCGGTGACAACTGGAACATGATTCTCCTCTCCTGCTGAATTGAATCGTTTCAGCTTTATTGAGAAAAAGGAGCGTTACCCGCTGCCCACAAGCGGTCGGATAACGCTGAAACGTTTCAAGGAGTGTGTAAGCAGCGCAAGATGAAAGCAAGCTTTCTCCCTTTCGCCATTGCAGATTTTTGAGCTTACGCACACTTTCATCGGCGCATTGGTCAGCGCCGGAGCAAAATGACATACTGTGCTGAAACTTTGCTGACGGAGAAAAGCATGAATGTAGTGACGGGCGTCGGGGTGATCATCGTCAACCCGCAAGGCGAGATTTTGCTGGGCAAACGCTGCGGCTCCCACGCGCCCTTTTGGTCGATCCCCGGCGGGCATCTGGATGCCGGTGAAACCTTCGAGCAGTGCGCCCAACGCGAAATTGCCGAAGAAACCGGGTTGATCATCGATCCGCCGCGCTTCGTTGGCGTCAGCAACAATCTGCAAACCTGGCACGCCGAAGGCAAACACACCGTGTCTATCTGCCTGCAGGTGGATCACCCCGGCGGCGAAGCCGAGCTGAAAGAACCCGAAAAATGCGCCGAATGGCGTTGGTGCGCGCCAGACTCTCTGCCGGAACCCCATTTCGAAGCCAGCCGCACAGCGATCCGCCTGTGGCTGAGCGGCCAGGCCTATCTGCCCACGGCCTGACCCATCGCGAGCGCGTGTTGCGCCGCCCCACCGCTATATAATTTAGAATATAACGCTATTTTTTGCGATATACGCCATTTTTTTGACTACGGATAACCCTATGGGGTTAACCCTCTTCTATTATTACCCCTGCAATCGACGTGGCATTCTGACCTTCGGTCGGTGGCCTTTTGGCAAGATTTTATTTTAAATTCATAATTATAAGCGGGTTTACCATGAGCAAAAAACTGACTGGCTTTGAAAAAAAGCTCCGGTGGGGATGGTTATGGCTTTTGCTGCTGGGGATTATCCTCGGCGCGGCGCTGTTGGCCGGGACTGCCACCGTATTCCATAAAACCAGCGATACCGCCTTCTGCGTTTCCTGCCACACCATGCAACAACCGCTGGCCGAATATCAGGGCAGCGTCCACTTCCAAAACACCAAGGGCATCCGCGCCGAGTGCGCCGACTGCCACGTCCCCCATCAGCCGATCGATTACCTGTGGACCAAGATCCGCGCGGTAAAAGACATCTACGGCGAGATGGTCGGCACCATCGATACGCCGGAAAAATACGAAGCGCACAAGCTGGCGATGGCGCAGTCGGTCTGGAAGACGCTGAAAGAAAACGATTCGGCCACCTGCCGTTCCTGCCACAGCTACGACGCCATGGACATCACCGCCCAGCGCCCTGAGGCGCGCCTGCAGCACCCGGTGGCGATCAAACAGGGCGAAACCTGCATCGACTGCCATAAAGGCGTGGCCCACATCCTGCCGGACATGAGCGGCGAAACCCAGGCTGGCGCCGCCGAGCTGGCCAAGGCCGCAGCGCTGACCGCACCGGGCGCCACCACCCTCTACACCATCGCCACCGAACCGTTCTTCCTCAGCGCAGACGACAGCCATAATGCCGGCAACCTGATGCCGTCCACCGAAGTGCAGGTGGTGAAACAGGAGGGCGACAAGGTGCTGGCCACCGTGAGCGGCTGGCAGCAAGACGGGGTCAGCGAAGTGTTCTACGCCGCGCAGGGCAAGCGCATCCTCAGCGTGCTGCTGGGTGAAGACGCGCGCAAACAGCTGAAGACCGCGTCCACCCAGACCGATGCGGAAACCGGCCTGGTCTGGCATCAGGTCTCTCTGCAGGTGTGGCTGCCGCGCAAGCAGCTGATCGACGATCAGCAAAAAATCTGGCGCTACGCCGCGGACATGATGTCGGCCAACTGCACCGGCTGCCACGGGCTGACCGCGCTCGATCGCTTCAACGCCAACCAATGGATCGGCGTCATCAAAGGCATGGCGCCGCGCACCTCGCTGACGCAGGAACAGCTGCGCGTGCTGACACAATACGTACAAAAACACGCCAGCGACATGCCACCTGCCGCACCGGCCAAGCTTTAAGGGAGAAGCGCAATGAGCAACCAAAAACCGTTAACCATGAGCCGCCGCCGCTTTCTGACCGGCGCCGCCGCGCTGACCGCTGCCCCGCTGCTGGCGGGCTTATGGCCCAAAGCGGCGCTGGCGCAGGCCATCAGCGAAGCGCTGCCGCAGTTCATCGTCTTGCGTCAGGCGCAAAAAGGCATCCTGACCGGCGCCCACTGGGGCGCGTTTGAGGCCATCGTGCAGGACGGCAAGATGGTCGGCGTGCAGCCGGTGCAGGACGATCCGTATCCCAATGAGCTGATCACCATGGCGCCTTATCAGGTGCACGCCGAGAACCGCATCAAATACCCGATGGTACGTAAAAGCTGGCTGGAAGGCGGCCCCGGCAGCCGCACCGAGCTGCGCGGCCGTGACGAGTGGGTGCGCGTCAGCTGGGACAAAGCGACCGAGCTGGTGTGCAATGAGATCACTCGCCTGCAAAAAGATCACGGGCCGCAGTCGATCTACGCCGGTTCCTACGGCTGGAAAAGCGTCGGCATGCTGCACAACAGCCGCACGCTGCTGCAGCGCCTGATGAACCTGACCGGCGGTTTCCTCGGCTACGCCGGCGACTACTCCACCGGCGCGGCGCAGGTGATCATGTCGCACGTGGTCGGCTCGATGGAGGTCTACGAACAGCAGACCGCCTGGCCGAACGTGATCGAGAACAGCGAACTGGTGATCCTGTGGGGCTGCAACCCGATGGTCACGCTGAAAAACAGCTGGAACGTGCCGGATCACGTCGGCCAGACCGGCTTCGAGGCGCTGAAGAAGAAAGGCACCCGGGTGATCAGCATCGATCCGGTGCACAGCGACAGCGCCAAGTTCGTCAATGCGCAGTGGATCGCCCCGCGTCCTTATACCGACGGCGCCATGCTGATCGGCATCGCCCACACGCTGCTGACCGAGAAGCTGCATAACCCGGACTTCCTGAAAACCTACACCGTCGGCTTCGACAAGTTCCAGGCCTACCTGCTGGGCGAGAGCGACGGCGTGGCGAAAACCGCCGAATGGGCGGCCGACATCAGCGGCGTCGATGCCGACACGCTGCGCGGTCTGGCGCGCGAGATGGCGAAGCATCGCACCATGATCATGGGCGGCTGGGGCATTCAGCGCCAGCACCACGGCGAACAGCAGCACTGGCTGCTGGTGACGGTGGCGGCGATGCTCGGCCAAATCGGCCTGCCGGGCGGCGGCTTCGGCTTCAGCTACCACTATTCGTCCGGCGGTAGCCCAACCGCCAAGGGTGGCATCATCGCCGGCATCTCCGCCGGCAATGCGCCGAAAAACTCACCGGCGCCGATCCCGGTGGCGCGCATCGCCGAATGCCTGAGCAACCCGGGCAAAACCATCGACTTCAACGGCGCCAAGGTCACCTACCCCGAGGTGAAAATGGTGTATGTGGCGGGCGGTAACACCTTCCACCAGCATCAGGACACCAATAACCTGGTCAAAGCCTGGCAGCGGCCGGACACCATCGTGGTCAACGAACCTTATTGGACCGCCACCGCCAAGCATGCCGATATCGTGCTGCCGGCCACCACCAGCTACGAGCGCAATGATCTGGAGATGGGGGGTGACTATTCGCAGCTCTATGTGTTCCCGATGCATCAATGCGTGCCGCCGCAGCACGAATCGCGCAGTGACTTCGACATCTTCTCGGCGATGGCGGCCAGGCTGGGCGTGCAGGAGGCCTTTACCGAGGGCAAGGATGAAACCCAGTGGCTGAAAGGCATGTATGACGACATGAAAAACCAGGCGCGCGCCGCACGGGTGGCGCTGCCGCCGTTCGACATGTTCTGGCAATCCAATAACTACGTGCGTTTCCCGGTGCCCGAGGCCAATAAGCAGTGGGTGCGCTTCGCCGATTATCGTGACAACCCGCTGCTGAACCCGCTGGGCACGCCGTCGGGCAAGATCGAGATCTACTCCGACGCGATCGCCAAAATGCATTATGCGGATTGCCCCGGCATCCCGACCTGGATGCCGCCGCACGAGTGGTATCGCGGGCCGGAAGCGGCCAAGTATCCGCTGTCGCTCAATACCGCGCACCCGACCAACCGGCTGCACTCTCAGCTCGACAACACGCCGCTGCGCGAGAAATACGCGGTAGCGGATCGTGAAGCGATCCTGATCCACCCGCAGGACGCGCAACCGCGCGGCATCACCGGCGGCGATCTGGTACGGGCGTACAACGATCGCGGCCAGATCCTGGTGGGCGCGGTGGTCAGCGAAGACGTGCGGCCCGGCGTGGTGCGCATCAGCGAAGGCGCCTGGTTCGATCCGGCCGATCCGGCGCAGCCCGGCTCGCTGTGCAAGAACGGTAACGTCAACTGCCTGACCTTCGACATCGGCTCTTCCAGCCTGGCGCAGGGCAACTGCGGGCAGATGGCGCAGCTGCAGATCGAAAAATATCAGGGGCCGGCGCTGAAAAATACCGCGCACACGGTGCCGCAAGGCGCCTGATTTACCGGCAAGCAAGGGGGCGCAACGCGCCCCTTTTTTCTCGTCGCCGCGCGACATATCCGTTTACCCTTCGCCGCAAAGGAGCGGTTTGCGTTTCATTTCAACGGGCGTATGATGCGCGCGACCTTCCTTTTTCGACGAATTCTCAACCACCATGCCGACTTCATCCGCAGTAACGCGACGCGCGCCCGATCTCACTTCGCTGGCCTTTTTGGCGGTGGCGTTTCTTACCGGCATCGCCGGCGCCCTGCAAACCCCGACGCTGAGCCTGTTTCTGGAAACCGAGGTCAAGGTGCGGCCGGCGCTGGTCGGGCTGTTCTTTACCGGCAGCGCGGTGATCGGCATTCTGGTCAGCCAGTTTCTCGCCGGCCGCTCGGATAAAAAAGGCGACCGCAAATCACTGATTTTTCTCTGTTGCATGCTGGGTGCGCTGGGGTTCACGCTGTTCGCCTGGAGCCGCAACTATTACCTGCTGCTGCTCGTCGGCGTACTGCTCACCAGCTTCGGTTCCACCGCTAACCCGCAAATGTTCGCTCTGGCGCGCGAACACGCCGATCGCACCGGCCGCGAGGCGGTCATGTTCACCTCCATCATGCGCGCCCAGGTCTCGCTCGCCTGGGTCATTGGCCCGCCGATCGCCTTCGCGCTGGCGCTGGGCTTCGGCTTCAAGGCCATGTATCTGGCGGGCGCGGCGGCCTTTGTGCTGTGCGGCCTGCTGGTGTGGAAACGGCTGCCTTCCATGCCGAAAACTGCCGCGGCGAGTGCGCCCCTGGCCGCACCGCGCCAGCATCGCCGCGATGCGCTACTGCTGTTTGGCGCCAGCACTTTGATGTGGACCGCCAACAGCATGTACCTGATCAACATGCCGCTGTATATGGTGCACGAACTGCGGCTGCCGGAGCGGCTGGTCGGCGTGCTGATGGGCACCGCCGCCGGGCTGGAAATCCCGATCATGCTGATCGCCGGTCTGGTGGCGAAACGCTGCGGCAAGCGTTGTTTGATGCTAGGTGCTGCCGTCGCCGGCGTATTATTCTATTGCAGCCTGCTGTTTATCACCGGCAGTGTCCAACTCATCGCCCTGCAGCTGCTGAATGCGGCGTTTATCGGCGTGTTGGCGGGGATCGGCATGCTCTACTTCCAGGATTTGATGCCCGGCCAGGCCGGCACGGCCACCACGCTGTTCACCAACACCATTCGGGTCGGCTGGGTCATTGCCGGCGCCATCGCCGGTGCGGTGGCGGAAATCTGGAACTACCATGCGGTATTTTACGCCGCGCTGGCGATGGCGGCAGGTGCGACGCTGTGTCTGTGGAAGCTGAGGGAAGTTTAGGGCGCGGTGTCCGCTTCCAGCCTGGCGAGGTAGATCAGCGCCTGATCGCGGTGATCGTGGCACATATCGCGGCTCGGCTGCAGGCTGCCGCACACTTTCGGCCGCAGCGGCGAATGAAACAGGCCGCAGCGCAGCTGTTCATCCAGATGAATGCAGCGGGTATTGGCGGGCTTACCGTTCGGCATGCCGGGGATCGGGCTGGATATTGACGGCGCGATACAGCAGGCGCCGCAGTCGCTGCGACAGTCCATCAGCGCTACTCCTGGTGGGCTGGGGAAAAGAAGCGCGACAATAGCAGCCGCGCGCGGTGGCCGCCAGCAGAATCCCTGCGCCCCTGCGATCTTTACACTCGTCCCGCAACCGTCTTACCCCGCCTGATTCGCCGCCTGGCGAGTAAACGCCCAAAAAGCCGCAATTTAAAGACAAAAACGCGTGAAACGTGCAATCCCCCCGCTTTACATGCGCCATGCACCCATGTACCATTGAGCTAGTACAAAAGAACTTCTTCCATCAGGAGCACGCATGTCTACGGACACCATCCAGAAGCTAGCCCGCCCTTCCGTCCTCGGCGGCGCGATGATCATTGCCGGAACCGCCGTTGGCGCCGGCATGTTTTCCATTCCGATCGTCACTTCCGGTGTCTGGTTCAGCGGCTCCGTCGCGCTGCTGGTGTATACCTGGGCCTGCATGTTGCTTTCCGGCCTGATGATCCTCGAAGCCACGCTGCACTACCCGAGCGGCGCCAGCTTCAACACCATGGTCAAGGATCTGCTGGGTAAGGGCTGGAACGCCGTGAACGGCCTGTCGGTGGCGTTCGTACTCTACATCCTGACCTACGCCTATATCTCCGCCGGCGGCTCGATTATCGCGCATACGCTGGAGGGCATCGTCGGCGTCGGCCAGACCACCGCCGGCCTGGTCTTCGCACTGGTCGTGGCGTTTATCGTCTGGCTCTCCACCCGCGCGGTCGACCGCCTGAGCACCATTCTGATCGGCGGCATGGTGATCACCTTCGTGATGTCCGTGGGCGACATGTTCACCCACGTGCAGCCCGCGGTGCTGTTCAACACCGGCGATGACCAGGCCAGCTATCTGCCTTACGCCCTGGCGGCGCTGCCTTACCTGCTGACCTCGTTCGGCTACCACGGCAACATTCCCGGGCTGGTGAAGTACTACCACAAGGACAGCAGCTCCGTGGTGCGCAGCCTGGTGTACGGCACCCTGCTGGCATTGGCTATCTACATCCTGTGGCAGTATGTGATTCAGGGCAATATCGCGCGCGATGCCTTTAAGCAGGTGATCGCCGAAGGCGGCAATATCGGCAGCCTGCTCAAGCAAATGGGCAACGTCTCCAGCAGCCAGACCGTCAGCCAACTGCTGAACGCCTTCTCCTATATGGCGCTGGCCAGCTCGTTCCTCGGCGTGTCGCTGGGCCTGTTCGACTACCTGGCGGACTTCTGCAAGTTCAAGGATGACGCCGTCGGGCGCAGCAAGACCGCGCTGGTGACCTTTGTGCCGCCGACCCTGGCCGCGCTGCTGTTCCCGAACGGTTTTCTGTACGCCATCGGCTTTGCCGGGCTGGCGGCCACCATCTGGGCGGTGATCGTGCCGGCGCTGATGGCGCGCGCCAGCCGCCGCCGCTATCCGCAGGCGGGTTACCGCGCACCGGGCGGTAACGGCGTGATCCTGTTCGTCATCCTGTTCGGCTTGATCAACGCCGCCGCGCATATTCTGTCGCTTTTCGGCCTG
The DNA here is from genome assembly GCF_052168635.1 of Serratia sp. CY47444. Classification (NCBI taxonomy): domain Bacteria; kingdom Pseudomonadati; phylum Pseudomonadota; class Gammaproteobacteria; order Enterobacterales; family Yersiniaceae; genus Serratia; species Serratia sp. CY47444. The sequence continues at coordinate 85,278 of NZ_JBJNMH010000015.1, read as the reverse complement.
CTGCCGGTCTTCCACTAATCCCCGACGGGAGGGCGGCCGCCCTCCCTTTCCCGCACTGTTTTTGCGCCGGGCTATTGCCTGAAATCGGTGGCGCGAGTACCTTGTCGCAACTTCTCTAATACTCTTCATTGCGGATGAATTGAAATGGCAAGAGCTAACGAAATTAAACGCGGCATGGCGATCAGCTACAACGGCAAGCTGCTGCTGGTAAAAGATATCGACGTGCAGAGCCCGAGCGCCCGCGGCGCCAGCACCCTGTACAAAATGCGCTTCTCCGACGTGCGCACCGGCCTGAAAGTGGAAGAACGCTTCAAGGGCGACGATATCCTGGACACCATTTCCCTGTCGCGCCGCAAGGTGAACTTCTCCTATATCGACGGCGAAGAATACGTGTTTATGGATGACGAAGATTACACGCCGTACATCTTCAAGAAAGACCAGATCGAAGACGAGCTGCTGTTCATTCCGGAAGGCGGCCTGCCGGGCATGCAGGTGCTGACGCTGGATGGCCAGGTGCTGGCGCTGGAGCTGCCCCAGACCGTAGATATGGAAATCGTCGAGACCGCGCCGGGCATCAAAGGCGCCTCCGCCAGCGCCCGCAACAAACCGGCCACCATGGCGACCGGTCTGGTGATCCACGTGCCGGAATACCTCAGCGCCGGCGACAAAATTCGCATTCATATCGCCGAACGCCGCTACATGAGCCGCGCCGACTAGTCGGTGCCAACGGGGCCGAGTCTTGGCCCCGTTTCATTTTCCGCTACGGCAACTCCGGGAAAAAACGCCGCTTGAGCGCCAGCTCGACGCCGCGCAACTCCGCCAGCCCTTTCAACCGCCCGATGGCCGAATAGCCCGGATTGGTTTTCTTTTTCAAATCGTCCAGCATCTGATGCCCATGATCGGGGCGCATCGGGATCGGCCGCCGATCGCCGGCCCGTTGCCGACGCAGCTCTTCGGTCAGGATCGCTTCGATCACCGCCACCATGTCCACATCGCCCTGCAGGTGCGCCCCCTCGTGGAAGCTTTTCGGGTTCTCCTCACGGCAGGTGGCGCGTAGGTGGGTGAAGTGAATGCGATCGCCGAAGGTTTCAATCATCCGCACCAGATCGTTGTCGGCGCGCACGCCGTAGGAACCGGTGCACAGGGTGAAACCGTTATGAAGGCTGTCGACGGTCTGCTTCAGCCACTGCATGTCTTCAATCGTGGAGACGATGCGCGGCAGGCCGAGGATCGGCCGAGGCGGATCGTCGGGATGCACCGCCAGCCGGATGCCGGCCTCTTCCGCCACCGGCACGATGGCGCGCAGAAAGACCGCCATGTTTTCGCGCAATTGCGCCTTGTCGATGCCGTCGTATTCCGCCAGGCGGCGGCGGAACTGATCCAGCGTATAGCCTTCTTCCGCTCCCGGCAGGCCGGCGATGATATTGCCGGTCAGCGTGGCTTTCTCCTCCTCGCTCATGGCGGCGAAATAGGCTGCCGCCTGACTGCGCTCTTGCGGCGTATAGTCCGCCTCGGCGCCGGCGCGCTGCAGGATATGCAGCTCGAACGCGGCGAAGGCGATCTGATCGAAACGCAGCGCTTTGGCGCCGTCCGGCAGCGAATAGGCCAGATCGGTGCGCGTCCAGTCGAGGATCGGCATGAAGTTATAGCAGACGGTATCGATGCCGCAGGCCGCCAGGTTGCGCAGCGTCTGCTGGTAATGGGCGATATGCCGCTGCCAGTCACCGCTGTGAGTTTTGATTTCCTCATGCACCGGCACGCTCTCCACCACCGACCACACCAGTCCTTTTTCCGCCAGTAACGTCTGGCGCGCGCGGATCTCATCAATCGGCCAGACTTCGCCGTTCGCGATATGATGCAGCGCCGTCACGACTCCGGTCGCCCCGGCCTGACGCACATCATCCAAAGAGACCGGATCGTTCGGGCCATACCAACGCCATGTTTGTTCCATGTTTTGTCCTTATGCCTGTCTCGCATCGCGATGCTGTTATACCAGTTTAACGTAGATGTCAGTTACCTTTAAGGTACTCTTTCGCAACGCGCTGTCAAAAGTGAACCGCGCATTGGTTGATCCACTTCACGATTTTGGCTTATTTTGGACTGACCAATTCCTTTAACCTGTCGACAGACCTACACTGGTCGCAGTTTTTTATCGCCGGCGCCACCCTGCCCATACGGCGGCAAACTGGTCCGCTAACTTGATGCAAGTGGCCCGCCAGCTGTCCTACACGCTTTGGAGATGAGATGAAAACGATCGCCAACACCCCGCTACCGGGCACCGTCCGGCAACCGAACTATGATCGCCGTGCCCTGCGCAGCCGTATCGTGCACCTGGGTTTCGGCGCGTTTCACCGCGCACATCAAGCGCTGCTGACGGATCGGGTATTGAACGCCCAGGGCGGCGACTGGGGCATTTGCGAAATCAGCCTGTCTGGCGGCGTGCCGCTGTTTGAGGCGCTGCGGCAGCAGGATCATCTGTACAGCGTGCTGGAGAAAGGCGCGGACGGCCATCAGGCCATTGTGATCGGCGCGGTGCATGAAAGCCTGCACCGCAAGCTGGAGGGCATCGCCGCAGTGCTGGAGAAGCTGGCAGAGCCGCAGGTGGCAATCGTCTCGATGACCATCACCGAAAAAGGCTACTGCATCGAGCCCGGCAACGGGCAACTGGATTGGCAGCATCCGGGGATCGTCGCCGATCTGGCGGCGCCGCATCAGCCGCAGACCGTGCCCGGCATTGTGGTAGAGGCGCTGCGGCTGCGGCGCGAACGCGGCCTGCCCGCCTTTTCCCTGCTCTCCTGCGACAATATTCCGGAGAACGGCCACGTGCTGCGCCGGGCGGTGCTCGATCTGGCGCAGGCGCGGGATCCGTCGCTCGCCGATTGGATCGCCGCCGCCGCCACCTTCCCCTGCACCATGGTGGACCGCATCGTGCCGGCCGCCACGCCGACTACGCTGGATGAGATCGCCGCCGCGCTGGGCGGCGTGCGCGACGAATGCGCTATCGCCTGCGAGCCCTTCATTCAATGGGTGGTGGAAGACCACTTCGTCGCCGGACGCCCGGCGTGGGAGCTGGCCAGCGCCCAGTTGGTCAGCGATGTACTGCCGTTTGAACACATGAAGCTGCGCATGCTGAACGGCAGCCACTCGTTCCTGGCTTATCTCGGCTACCTGGGCGGCTACCGCTATATCAACGAGTGCATGGCGGATGAGCACTACCGTCGCGCCGCCCTGCGATTGATGCTGGACGAACAGGCCCCGACGCTGAGCGTCACCGGCATCAGTCTGGCCGACTACGCCGCACAGCTTATCGCGCGCTTCAGCAATCCGGCGCTGCAACACCTCACCTGGCAGATCGCCATGGACGGTTCGCAGAAGCTACCGCAGCGTCTGCTGGACGCCGTGCGCTGGCATCTGCGGCACGGCGGCGACTATAGCGGGCTGGCGCTGGGCGTGGCGGGCTGGATGCGTTACATCGGCGGCGTCGATGACGCCGGACAGCCGATCGACATTCGCGATCCGCTGGCAGATGTGCTGCAACAGACTGTCGCCGCCACGCCGGACGATCGGCGGCGCGTAACGGCGCTGCTGGCGCTCAAACCGGTGTTCGGCGAAGCGCTGGCGACGCATGGGGGGTTTACCGACGCAGTGACGCAAGCCTATTTGTCACTGCGCGATCGCGGTGCGCGTGAAACGGTGAAGGAGTGGGTGAAGCGGTGAAGTGCCTGCAGGCTGAGAATAACCATGCCGACGTAACGTTACGCCGGCATGGCGGAACGACTTAACGATAAACGACCGTCATAACAGCAAGTTTCTTCTGTTGGTCTACCCACTTCATTTCGGTTGTGCCAAGATTCAGCGGAAGTTCTTTGCGTGTAGTATCAAAACCTGACAACGCTTGCTGGGCCTGATAATGCTGGCCGTTGCGGTAACATTGCGTATTCGCCTTAGAATCTGCAATCTTGACCGTGCAAGGACTTTCAACGATAGAGCCGACGAAGCGAATTACCCCGCCGGCCACTCCTGCCTGACTCACTGCCGTCCATGAAAACAACATTCCTACGATCAAAAATAACCGAAAGGTATTCATGGCAACCTCATTTTTAGTTAAGCCAATTTAACCATAGAGGATCTTGTTAGGAATAATCGCAAGGAAAGGGACAGGATTTGATCGTTAATCGCGTCATTAACAATGTAAAAACAAGCTACTAACAAAAGTTAACCGTATCTAATACAGGGTTTTATCTAAGAATTTTCTTGCAAAGAAAGGTGGATTTTATCGGTTGAAAAGCGCAGGGTGACGTGCAAAATTTGCGAGATAGAGCACAAATTAAATCGCGGTCGTTTCACCGATACGGCTGCGTAACTCATTTATTAAGCAGGTTAATTTTTGCGCCAGGAATGATTAATGACCAAAACCAATTTGATTACCGGTTTCCTCGGCAGCGGTAAAACCACCACTATCCGCCATTTGCTGGCTCATAAACCCGAACATGAACGCTGGGCGGTATTGGTCAATGAATTCGGCGAGATCGGCATCGACGGCGCGCTGCTGGCGGACAGCGGCGCGGTGCTCAAAGAGATCCCCGGCGGTTGCATGTGCTGCGTCAACGGCCTGCCGATGCAGGTGGGCTTGAATATGCTGTTGCAACAGGCCAAACCGGACCGGCTGCTGATCGAGCCGACCGGGCTAGGACACCCGAAGCAAATCCTGTCGCTGCTGACCCAGGAGAGCTATGCCGGCTGGATCGATCTGCAGGCCACGCTGTGCCTGCTGGATGCCCGCCAGCTTAGCCAACCCCGCTACCGCGACAACGAAAATTTCCGCGATCAGCTGGCCGCGGCCGACGTTATTCTGGCCAGCAAAAACGACACCTATCAACCACAAGACAGACTGGCGCTGGAAGCCTGGAGGGCGCAAGATTCGCTGCAGCGGCCCTGCTACGCCATCGCGCAAGGCGAAGCAGATGTCGCGCTGTTGTCACTTCCTCGCACAAATCGTACAGAATTGCCGGACGCGCAGCATCATCATGGTCAGGCGAAAAAGCAGGGACTGGCGGCGCTGCGGCTGCCGGAACACGCCCGTTGGCGGCGAGCGCTGAACGAAGGGCAAGGCTTCACCAGCTGCGGCTGGATTTTTGACGGCGACACCCGGTTCGATACCGTCGGTTTCATGGAGTGGGTGCGGCTGGCGCCGGTCGAACGAATCAAAGGCGTGGTGCGCATCCCCGAAGGCACATTGCTGATCAATCGCCAGGGGCAGGATCTCAACATCGAAACCCGCCCGCTCGCACCGCTCGACAGCCGAATTGAACTGATCCACAGCGAAAATGCCGATTGGAACGCCCTGCAATCCGCCTTGTTTAAGATTCGTTTAAGTTAAACCCCGTACCGTTGCCCCCCGGTTGTCGCAGGGCAACCAGGTTTTGTTTCGTTTTCATTTTTCCAACAGGTTTATGTCATGACACGCCGCAATTTACCCTTCATTCTCTTCTTCAATTTACTGGGCGTTGCGCTGTTTCTGTCCTGGTTCCTGCCGGCCAATCACGGCGGCTGGTTTACCCTGGATTCGGCGATCTTCTTCTTCTTTAACCGCCATCTGGCCACCGACCCGGCGTTTTTGCACCTGGTCGCCATCACCAACAACCGCGCGTTCGACGCGATCTCGCTGCTCGCCATGGGGCTGCTGTATCTGTACTTTTATCTGAAGCAGGACGCCGCCGGACGCCGCCGTCTGGTGATCACCGGCGTGGTGATGCTGCTGACCGCCGTGGTGCTGAACCAGCTTGGCCATCTGCTGCCGGTGAAGCATCCGAGCCCCACCCTGACCTTTGACAATATCAATCGCGTCAGCGAACTGACCGGCATCCCCACTAAGGACGCTTCCGGCGACAGCTTCCCCGGCGACCACGGCATGATGCTGATTATTTTTTCCTGCTTTATGCTGCGCTATTTCGGCCGCGGCGCCTTTGCCATCGCCCTGCTGATTACGCTGGTCTTCTCATTGCCACGCGTGATGATTGGCGCCCACTGGTTTACCGATATCGCCGTCGGCTCGCTGTCCGTGGTGCTGGTTGGTGCCAGCTGGGTGCTGATGACGCCTTGCAGCGACTGGATCGTCGATCGGTTGAACCGCCTGTTGCCCGGCAAGCACCGTCCCAGCCAACCATAATATGCATTTATGACTCATACCGGGAGGTGCCCGCCTCCCGGCCTTTCCCCCTTCGCCGAGCGCAAAATGTCGCCACCAGTCGTTAACGCTTTTGCAACCTGATTTCACGCCAGATTCATACATCGGACAATTGGCGTTTTTTATATGAAGATTTACATTATGTTACATCACAAATTCATATAAAAAAGACGGGAAAAAGGCTCGCAATCCCCTATTTGTTCCGGTAATCTCAGATGCGTTTGTGCCTGGTTTAAGTCGAATCAGTATGGAATCCGATAAAAATGTGCGTTCTCGCACGTTTTCAACGGTAACTGGTTGTCGATGCAACAGGTGCGGACTAGGCTCGTTCCGTTTGGCATTTTTCAGGTAGCGACTTTCGTCGTTAAGGACTTCAAGGGAAAACAACAACAATGGTCAAATCTCAACCGTTTCTGAGATATTTTTTGCGGGTAGTCCCTGCAATTGCCGCTGCGGTTATGCTGTCAGCGTGCAGCTCGACTCACACTTCGAACTTGAATAACGCACAAACTGAGATGCGTGCAGTTAATGACAAAGACGGTCTTTTACTGCAAGCCTCTCAGGATGAATTCGAAGCGATGGTCCGCAACGTTGACGTCAAGTCAAAGATTATGGATCAGTACGCGGACTGGAAAGGCGTTCGCTACCGCTTAGGCGGTGACACCAAGCGCGGCATCGATTGCTCGGCGTTTGTACAGCGCACCTTCCGCGAACAGTTCGGTATGGATTTACCGCGTTCTACCTATGAACAGGAAGATCTCGGCAAGAAAATCCAGCGCACCAAGCTGCGCGCCGGCGATTTAGTGCTGTTCCGCGCCGGTTCTACCGGGCGCCATGTCGGCATCTATTTAGGTAACGATCAGTTCGTTCACGCTTCTACCAGCAGTGGCGTCATGATTTCCAAGCTGACCGATAACTATTGGAATAAACGTTATCGAGAAGCACGCCGAGTGTTGACCAACGGCTGACGGCGCAACGCCCTGAAGATCCTGAATACCAAACGAGCGATAAGCGCCGCCTACGGGCGGCGTTTTTTTTGGCTGTCGAATGGGTATCATCAAGATTGATCCCTGCCTTATCGTCACCGTTCCCCACTTAACACTGCCGCACGTCGTTATTTTGATAAACTGTTGGCAGGAAATCGCGCCATCGAGGAAAAACTCGCCTATTATCGTCAGATGACGGCAACGGCGCCCCGGCGTTATTTAAAACGTTTCCGCTTAAAATAGGCGCATTATATTTCTGTCGGCGACGCCGCGTATTTAAACGGCGCCGCCGGTTGGTTCGGGATAAAAAGTCAAAAATGAAAAAAAAGCCGTTGGCACAATCCATTAACTGGCTGTGCGACACCCCTGACGCCCGGTTGCAGAGGACTCGGTTATGGGCTTGAAAAGAGCTTTTGCCCGCAGCGTGTCTCACCGACAGCGCAGCCTGGCTAAAAGCGGTGTCGCTGCCCTGGTATTTTTTACGCTCTTCACTGCGGTCACGCTTTCTTTGATCAACCACCAGCGCACGCAATATCAACACAAGGTCGAAGCGCGTACGCAAAAATTCACGCTGGGTTATATCTCGCACCTGACGGCAGTGATGCAGCAAATGATGCCGCTACTGGACAAGCCTTGCCTCTCCAGCCAGTCGGATATTACCTACCAAGCGGCCTTTACCAGCGGCGTGCGCACCTTCCTGTTGGTAAAAGGCGGCTACGCCTATTGCTCTTCCGCCACCGGTGACATGATGTTGCCGATGAAAAATCTCTACCAGGAAATCGACTGGGATCTGCCTTTGGATCTGAAGCTGCAGCAGGGCACGCCGATCGTACCGAACAAACCGGCGGTTGCGGTTTGGCTGCGGCATCCCGGCGAAAAGGCCACCGGCATCCTCGCTACGTTGGACATCGATCTGATGCCCTACTTACTGTTCACCTCGCATGACGAACAGGCGCCGGGCATCGCCATCGTGATGGGCAACCGCGCCCTGACCACCTTCAGCCCAAACCTGATGCCGGTCGATCAACTGCCGAAAGGCAAGGCGGATACCCTGACGATGCCCAATCTGCCGCTGACCATCCTGTTCTACAACGAGAAACTGACGCCCAATGACATTCGCCTGACGCTGCTGGGCAGCCTGGTGCTGTCGCTGATGATTGGCGTGCTCTGCTACTATATGCTGCTGTTGCGGCAAAGCCCGGAGCGTGCGCTGCTGCGCGGCATCAAGCGCAACGAGTTCTTTATCGAATACCAGCCGGTGTTCCATACCGACAGCAACAGCATTGGTGGGCTGGAAGCGCTGATCCGCTGGCAGCATCCGCTCGAGGGCCGCATCCCGCCCGATGTCTTTATCCCCTACGCCGAAAGCAACGGGCTGATCGTGCCGCTTACCCGCCATCTGTTCAGGCTGATCGCCGAAGATGCGCCGCAGCTCGCCAAAGCGCTGCCACGGGGAGGTAAAGTCGGTCTCAATATTTCCCCCGCCCACCTTAGCGCGCCGTCGTTCCATCAGGACGTGTATGAACTACTGACGCAGCTGCCGGGCGATTACTTTACGCTGGTGTTTGAAATCACCGAACGCGGCATGGTGGAAGAAGAGAGCGCGCTGGCGGAGTTCGACTGGCTGCACAAACAGGGTATCGAGATCGCGGTGGACGATTTCGGCACCGGGCACAGCGCGTTGATCTATCTTGAGCGCTTCACCATGGATTACCTGAAGATCGATCGCGGCTTCGTCAACACCATCGGCCAGGATACGGTCACCGCGCCGGTGCTGGATGCGGTGATCTCGCTGGCGAAAAAGCTGAAAATGCTGACGGTGGCCGAGGGCGTGGAAACCGCCGAGCAGATGCAGTTCCTGCAAGAACACGGCGTCAACTTCATGCAGGGCTACTACTTCAGCAAGCCGCTGAGCATCGATGATTTCGTCGCTTACTGCAATGCTAATCAGGTCTTTGATTATCAGGAAAAAAATAGTTAATCTTTAGGCAACTTTACCCTGCGCCCACCCGAAGAATGTTATGCTGGGCGCAGGTTGTACCTTATTCCACAGCAGGAGCTTACCGTCCGATGTCCGTGCGCATTTTCGCTGCTCTGGTGCTCTCGGCACTGAGTTTCGGTCTGCAGGCCGAAGCCCTCAACGAAAGCTACGCTTTCGCCCTGCTCGGTGAACCGAAATACGCCACCGACTTCAGCCATTTCGACTACGTCAACCCGGCGGCGCCCAAAGGCGGCGACGTACGGCTGGCGGCCATCGGCACCTACGACAACTTCAACCGTTTCGCTACCCGCGGCGTACCCGGCGAGCGCACGATGGAGCTGTACGATACGCTGTTCACCAACTCCGACGACGAACCCGGCAGCTATTACCCGTTGATTGCCGAATCGGCCCGTTTCCCGGCCGACATGCGCTGGATGGAATTGGATATCAACGCCCGCGCCCGCTTCCAGGACGGCAGCCCGATCACCGCCGCCGACGTGGCCTTTACTTTCAATAAATTCATGACCGAAGGCGTACCGCAGTTTCGCTCCTTTTATAAAGGCGTTACGGTCAAGGCCATTTCCCGGCTGACGGTGCGCATCGAGCTGCCTAAGGCAAATCGCGATCAAATCCTCAGCCTGCTCAGCCTGCGCGTATTGCCGGAAAGCTTCTGGAAAAACCATAAGCTCAACGAACCGCTCAGCACCCCGCCGCTCGCCAGCGGCCCGTACAAAATCGGCGATTACCGCCTCGGCCAGTACATCACCTATCAGCGGGTGCGCGACTACTGGGCCGCCAACCTACCGGTGAATCGCGGCCGCTATAACTTCGACAGCATTCGCTACGATTATTACCTGGACGATAAAGTGGCGCTGGAAGCCTTCAAGGCCGGCGCTTATGATTTCCGCATCGAGCCGTCGCCCAAGAGCTGGGCCACCCAGTATCAGGGCGGTAATTTCGCGCGCAACTACATCATCAAACAGGACGAAACCAATCAGGCGGCACAGAATACCCGCTGGCTGGCGTTTAACCTGCAAAAACCGCTGTTCGCCGATCGTCGGGTACGGGAAGCGATCGGCCTGGCTTTCAACTTCAACTGGATGAACAAAGCGCTGTATTACAACGCCTATCAGCGCGCCGACAGCTATTTCCAAAACACCGCCTACGCCGCCCGCGGCTACCCGGACGCCGCTGAACTGGCCTTGCTGGCGCCACTCAAAGGGCAGATACCGCCAGAGGTGTTTACCAGCATCTACCAACCGCCCTCCTCCGACGGCAGCGGCAACGATCGGCAAAACCTGCTGAAGGCGACCCAACTGCTGAAAGAAGCCGGTTGGGTGGTCAAAAATCAAAAGTTGGTCAATGCCAAAACCGGCCAGCCGTTCACCTTTGAACTGATGCTGCTGAGCGGCAGCAACTTCCAGTACGTGTTGCCGTTTCGCCACAACCTGCAGCGGCTGGGCATCGATATGCAAATCCGCGAGATTGACGCCTCGCAGTACACCCGCCGCATGCGCGAGCGTGATTTCGACATGATGTCGACGGTGTACATGGCGATGCCGTTCCCCAGCGCCGATCTGCAAATCCTGTGGGATTCGCAGTACATCGACTCCAGCTACAACACGGCCGGCGTCAAGGACCCGGCGGTCGACAGCCTGGTCAGGCAAATCGCCGCCCATCAGGGCGACGAAAAAGCCCTGTTGCCGCTCGGCCGCGCGCTGGACCGGGTGCTGACCTGGAACAACTACATGCTGCCGATGTGGTACTCCAACCACGATCGCTATGCCTATTGGGACAAATTCTCCACGCCGTCGATCCGCCCGGCCTATGCGATTGGCTTCGACAACTGGTGGTACGACGTCAACAAGGCGGCGCGCTTACCGGCTCAGCGGCAATAAGGAGTCGGAATGGCGGCCTATCTGATACGCAGACTGTTATTGGTGATCCCCACGCTGTGGGCGATCATCACCATCAACTTTTTTATCGTGCAAATCGCGCCCGGTGGCCCGGTGGATCAGGCCATCGCCGCCATCGAGCTCGGGCACGGCAGCGGGTTTGGCAGCGGCGGTGTCGGCGAAGGCCTGGGCCATGCCCGGACGGGCATCGCGGCAGGCGACGGCCAATATCGCGGTTCGCGCGGCCTGGATCCGGAGGTGATCGCCGAGATCACCCAACGGTACGGCTTCGACAAACCGCTGCATGAGCGTTACTTCACCATGCTGTGGAACTATATGCGCTTCGACTTCGGCGACAGCCTGTTTCGCGGCGCTTCGGTGATGCAACTGATTAGCCAGAGCCTGCCGGTCTCCATCACGCTGGGCCTTTGGAGCACGCTGATCATTTATCTGGTGTCGATCCCGCTCGGCATCCGCAAGGCCGTCCACAACGGCAGCGCATTCGATACCTGGAGCAGCACGCTGATCATCATCGGCTACGCCATTCCGGCTTTCCTGTTCGCTATCCTGATGATCGTGCTGTTCGCCGGCGGCAGCTACCTCGACTGGTTCCCGCTGCGCGGCCTGGTGTCCAGCAACTTCGACACCCTCTCGTGGCCGGCGAAGATCGCCGACTACCTGTGGCACATCACATTGCCGGTGCTGGCGACGGTGATCGGCGGCTTCGCCACCCTGACCATGCTGACCAAAAACGCGTTCCTTGATGAGATCCGCAAGCAGTACGTCACCACCGCCCGCGCCAAAGGGCTGGACGAAAAAAAGATCCTGTACCGCCACGTGTTCCGCAACGCCATGCTGCTGGTGATCGCCGGTTTTCCGGCCACCTTTATCAGCATGTTCTTTACCGGATCGCTGCTGATTGAGGTGATGTTCTCGCTCAACGGCCTGGGGCTGCTGGGCTACGACGCCACGCTGCAGCGCGACTACCCGGTGATGTTCGGCACGCTGTATATCTTCACCCTGATCGGCCTGCTGTTGAACATCCTCAGCGATGTCACCTACACCCTGGTCGATCCGCGCATTGACTTCGAGGCCCGCCAATGAGCCGCCTTAGCCCGATCAACCAGGCGCGCTGGGCGCGTTTTCGCCGCAATCGCCGCGGCTACTGGTCGCTGTGGATCTTTCTGGTGCTGTTCACGCTGAGCCTGGCCGCCGATCTGATCGCCAACGACAAACCGCTGTTGGTGCGTTATGAAGGCCGGTTATACCTGCCGTTTATGATTAGCTACAGCGAAACCGCCTTCGGCGGCGAACTGAATACCGAAGCCGACTATCAGGATCCGTTCGTCCAGCGGCAGATCGAACTGCACGGCTGGGCGGTCTGGGCGCCGATCCGTTTCAGCTACGACACCATCAACTTCGCCACCGAGGTGCCCTTCCCTTCGCCGCCTTCGCGCCATAACCTGCTGGGCACCGACAGCAACGGCGGCGATGTGCTGGCTCGGGTGCTGTACGGTTTTCGCATCTCGATGCTGTTCGGCCTGGCGTTGACGCTGTTTTCCAGTCTGATCGGCGTGTGCGTCGGCGCGACCCAGGGGTATTACGGCGGGCGTTTCGACCTGTGGGGGCAGCGATTTATCGAAGTGTGGTCGGGCATGCCGACGCTGTTTCTGATCATCCTGTTGTCGAGCATCGTCCAGCCCAATTTCTGGTGGCTGCTCGGCATCACCATCCTGTTCGGCTGGATGAGCCTGGTGGGCGTAGTGCGCGCCGAATTCTTGCGCACCCGCAACTTTGACTACATCCGCGCCGCGCGCGCCATGGGCGTGCCGGATCGCGTGATCATGTCCCGCCATATGCTGCCTAACGCCACGGTGGCGACGCTGACCTTCCTGCCGTTTATCCTTTGCGGCTCGATCACCACCCTGACGTCGCTCGATTTCCTCGGCTTCGGGCTGCCGATAGGCTCGCCGTCGCTCGGCGAATTGCTGCTGCAAGGCAAAAACAATCTGCAGGCGCCGTGGCTCGGTATCACCGCCTTCCTGGTATTGGCAGTGCTGCTGTCGTTATTAATCTTTATCGGCGAAGCGGTGCGCGACGCCTTTGACCCCAGCAAGGCGCATTGATATGGCCACTCCTTTGCTCGCAATTCAAGATCTCAGCATCGCCTTCCGCCAGGGCGACACCGTCACGCCGGTGGTCAACGAACTCTCGCTGCAAATCGCGCCGGCGGAAACGCTGGCGCTGGTAGGGGAATCCGGCTCCGGTAAAAGCGTCACCGCCCTGTCGATACTGCGCTTGCTGCCCGCACCGCCGGTGGTTTACCCTGCCGGCGATATCCTGTTCAACGGCGACTCGTTGCTGCATGCGCCGGAAGCGGCGCTGCGCAAGGTGCGCGGCAATCAGATCGCGATGATCTTTCAGGAGCCGATGGTGTCGCTTAACCCACTGCACACCATCGAAAAACAGCTGGCGGAAGTGTTGATGCTGCACCGCGGCCTGCGGCGTGAAGCCGCGCGCGCAGAGATCGTCGAGTGCCTGGAACGCGTCGGCATCCGTCAGGCCAAGAGCCGGCTGCAGGATTACCCGCATCAGCTGTCCGGCGGCGAACGCCAGCGGGTGATGATCGCCATGGCGGTGTTGACCCGCCCAAAACTGCTGATCGCCGACGAACCCACCACCGCGCTCGACGTTACTATCCAGGCGCAGATCCTGACGCTGCTGCAAGAACTGAAGCAGGAGATGGGCATGGGGTTGCTGTTTATCACCCATAATCTGAATATCGTGCGCCGCCTGGCGGATAACGTGGCGGTAATGCGTCAGGGGCGCTGCGTGGAGCAAAACGCCCGCACGCAGCTGTTCAGCCGGCCGCAACATCCCTACACGCAGCAGCTGCTGGCGGCCGAAGACGTCGGTGAGCCGCTGCCGTTGCCTGCCGCGGCCAAAGCGCGCCCCGGCGACGAGCGGCCGCTGCTCAAGGTGGAAGATCTGCAGGTGCGCTTCCCTATTCGACGCGGCCTGCTGCGCCGCACGGTGGATTATCACTATGCGTTGAAGTCATTGAGTTTCGAGCTGCGCGCCGGGGAAAGCGTGGGGCTGGTGGGAGAATCCGGCTCGGGCAAAAGCACCACCGGGCTGGCGCTGCTGCGCCTGCTGGCCTCTCAGGGCGCCATCTGGTTCGACGGCGAACCGCTGCACCCGCTCACGATGAAGCAGATGCTGCCCTACCGCAGCCGAATGCAAATCGTCTTCCAGGATCCCTATTCCGCCCTGAACCCGCGCCTGAACGTACAGCAGATCATCGCCGAAGGGCTGGAAGTGCACCAGCGGCTTACCGCCGAGCAACGGGAACAGCGCGTGATCGCGGTGTTGCAGGAGGTCGGGCTGGACCCGCAGCTGCGCCACCGCTATCCCACCGAGTTTTCCGGTGGCCAGCGCCAGCGTATCGCCATCGCGCGTGCACTGATCCTGCAGCCACAGTTGCTGATCCTCGACGAGCCGACCTCTTCGCTGGATAAATCGGTGCAGGCGCAGATCCTGACGCTGCTGAAATCGCTGCAGCAACGCCACCGGCTGGCTTATCTGTTCATCAGCCATGACCTGCAGGTGGTGCGTTCGCTATGCCACCAGGTCATCGTGTTGCGACAGGGAGAAGTGGTTGAACAGGGAGACTGCCGGGCGATTTTCGCGGCGCCCGCCGCCGACTATACCCGTCAACTGCTGCAGTTGGCGGACTAGCGGCGAATTTAGAAAGGGTATTGCGCGCTGAGCGGTTCGGCGATCGCGGCGCCGACGTTTTTCAGGCGGCACATGGTGGCGCTCTCGTCGCTGCGCTGCACGAACAGGCAAGGTTCCCCTTCCCATTCAACAATCGCGCAGTCGACCTGAATCTCCTGCAGCGACAGATTGAGCTGTTGCATGACCTGCCAGGCCTCGGCCCCTTCATGGCTGAGTAACTTCAGACCAATCAGGTTGTTATCTTCGTCTATTCCGTTAAACGGAATCGGTTCGACCTTCACGCCGGTGAAACCGGATAGCCAACGATAACTTTGCGGCAAGCGATGCACTACCGAAAGTTGGATACTCTCCACATGAAATCCCTAGATTGAAAAGGTGAAACACTTTTACCTGACAGGGTTACTAAGTTATAGCCGCTGACTCCCGACTCTGCCGCGCACAAATGTTATTTAAATGTAAATTTTGCCGCTAGTCATTAACCTGACCCCGTGCTTGCCGATGCCGTGCCATTTTTTGGCGCGCCGTGCGGTGTTATTTCACGGCATTTTGCGACTCAGCTCGCATTTTTGCGTTATATGTAACCCTTTCCCGCAGCGATCTCAACTCTTTTTTCTTGCAATGCGACTACTTTTCCGTCGCCATATTTTTACAATGAAGAAACATTTAGCCCACCACGTTAGCGCACCCTCCCCTGCTAATGCCTTGATTTACATCAATCCTAATCCAAACCATCCGCAGCACTCAGCCGGCAGAACACTGCGCCTCCCGAGGAATATTAGGCGATGCGGCGGTGGAATTTTTTAACAAAAAACACACAGAGGGGAAAACGGCCAATTAATTAGCTTGCGTATATTTAGCAACAAATTTTTCATTGCCAGTTGCACCCTGAAATGGCAAGGCGCAACCCTAAGGCGATGCGGGGCAAAACGCCCCGAATCGGGAGAACGTCAGGCTGCGCGATCGCGC
Organism: Serratia sp. CY47444; assembly: GCF_052168635.1. NCBI lineage: Bacteria > Pseudomonadati > Pseudomonadota > Gammaproteobacteria > Enterobacterales > Yersiniaceae > Serratia > Serratia sp. CY47444. Next base: position 69,525 of record NZ_JBJNMH010000015.1, on the reverse strand, counting down.
GGCCGGCTGGCGTAAACATAGAACAGCACCGCCACGATGCTGCACAGCGCCATCGAGGTGACCATGGGCCAAGCGCTTTTGCCCGGCGCCATCGACAGCACCGCTCCCACCAGCGCACCGATGCTGAAGCGCAACGTACCGGCCAAGGAAGAAGCCGTGCCCGCCATATGCGGGAAATCATCCAGGATCACCGCCATGGCGTTGGAGGAGATCATCGCGATGCACCCCAGATAGACCGCAACGCCGATCACCAGCGCCCAGAAACCCAGACCGACGGCGCTCACCGCCAGCAGCCACAGCCCCATCGCCAGCTGTACCAGCAGCCCCAGCTTGAACATCTTGACCGCGCCGAACCGCCGCACGTTGCGGCTGTTAATCAGCGTCGTCAGGAACAGGAACACGATGTTCAGCGCAAAATAGTAGCCGAAGTGTTGCGGCGAAACGTGGTTCAGTTCGATGTAGACGAACGGCCCGGCGCTGAGGAACGAGAACATGCCGGCGAACGAGAAGGCGCTGGCCAGCATGTAGCTCAGCACCCGTTTGTGGCGGAACAGCGAACCGAAATTGCCCAGCGTGGTGCGCAGGTGGAACCGCTGTCGCCGTTCTTTCGGCAGCGTCTCCTTGATGAACAGGGCCACCAGCAGTGAACCGATCAACGCCGCGGCGCCCATGGTCCAGAAGATGGCGTGCCAACTGAACCACAGCAGCAGCGCCCCGCCGATCATCGGCGCCAGCAGCGGCGCGATGGTCATCACCAGAATGACGAACGACATCATGCGCGAGAACTCGTCCTTGGTGAACATGTCGCGCATCAAGGCGTTGATCACTACGCTGGCGGCGGCGGCGGCCAAACCGTGCAGGAAACGCAGCCCGATCAGCTGATCGATCGATTGCGCCATGGCGCAGGCGCAGCCGGCGATGGCGAAGATCAGCGTACCCCACAGGATCACCGGCTTGCGGCCGATGCTGTCCGACATCGGCCCATAGAACAGCTGCCCGAAGGCAAAGCCGAGCATATAGGCGCTGAGCGTCATCTGCACGCTGCCGGACTCGACGCCAAACTGGGCGGCGATCACCGGCATACTGGGCAGGTACATGTCGATGGCCAACGGCATCAACATGGACAACAGGCCCAGAATGAAAATCAAACCGAGATGAGAGGTTCGGTTCTGTTGCACGTTCCACGACTCCTTAATCGGCCGCAATCGATGATCGGTTATCAGTCCTGCAGGTGCGGCGCACCCACGCTGGCGATCTCTTCTTCCGTCAATGGGCGGTATTCGCCCGGCGCCAGATCGTCATCCAGCACGATGGCGCCGATGCGCTCGCGGTGCAACGCGATCACCCGGTTGCCGACGGCGGCGAACATCCGCTTCACCTGGTGGTAGCGCCCTTCGCTGATGGTCAGGCGCACCACGTGCTCGTCGACCTGCTCCAGCGTCGCCGGCCGCGTCAGATCTTTCTCGTTGTGCAGTTGCACCCCTTCAGCGAAACGCTGCGCGGTGTCTTCCGCCAACGGGTGCTCCAGCGTGACCAAATAGGTTTTCTCGCAGTGGTGGCGCGGCGACGTGACGCGGTGCGACCACTGGCCGTCGTCGGTCATCAGCACCAGCCCGGTGGTGTCGATATCCAGCCGCCCGGCGGCGTGCAGCTTGTACGCGACCGGCTCATCGAGGAAATACAGCACCGTCGGATGATCGGGATCGTCGGTAGAGCAGACGTAGCCCTGCGGTTTGTTGAGCATGAAATAGCGCGGGCCGTTCTGCTGCTGCAGCGGATTGCCGTCGAACGCCACTTCTTGCTCCGGGGTCAGTTTAATCGCCCCGCTCTTCACCACCTCACCGTCCACGGTGACGCGTTTAGCCCGAAGTTCGCGCGCGACCAGCGCACGGCTGATGCCTAACTGCTGAGATAAAAACTTGTCCAATCGCATGGGATCTGCTTTGCCTGTCGTTGTTATGATCGCATTGATCGTATTGCCAAAATATGACGCCCGCCGTTGCACCGGGTGCAAATAGCAGGTTCAGGGGGGAAATCGCGTGGGGGAACAGCGATTGCTGTCACACAAGTATAGCGACACTACGCGTTGCCCGACAGAGGTAATTTTCACGCTTCTCGCACCGCGCGCGCGCAGAAGGCATAATAGTAGAAATTTTTCGGCCGCCCGGGGCGTAAAATGTCGCTGTTTCTGTGGGAACGGAGGCGACAAGATCTGTACCCGGCGGCCCATTCCACTCTACGGCGTTCATTTATGGCCTTTACCCTACGCCCCTACCAACTGGAAGCGGTCGAAGCCACCATCAACCATTTCCGGCGGCGTCCCGAACCGGCGCTGATCGTGCTGCCGACCGGCGCCGGCAAAAGCCTGGTGATCGCCGAACTGGCGAAGCGCGCCCGTGGGCGGGTGCTGGTGTTGGCGCACGTCAAGGAACTGGTGGCGCAAAACCACGCCAAATACTGCGCCTACGGCCTGGAGGCGGACATCTTCGCCGCCGGCCTGCAACAAAAAGAAAGCGCCGGCAAGGTGGTGTTCGGCAGCGTGCAGTCGGTGGCGCGCAACCTGCCGCTGTTCTACGGCGCCTTTTCACTGCTGATCGTCGATGAATGCCACCGCATCAGCGATGACGACGACAGCCAGTACCAACAAATCATCCAGCATTTGCAGAAAACCAACCCGCAGCTGCGGCTGCTGGGGTTGACCGCCACGCCCTATCGTCTGGGCAAGGGCTGGATTTACCAGTATCACTACCACGGTTTCACCCGTGGCGACGGCGCCAGCCTATTTCGCGACTGCATCTATGAGCTGCCGCTGCGCTATATGATTAAGAACGGCTTCCTGGTGCCGCCTGAGCGGCTGGACATGCCGATTGTGCAGTACGATTTCAGCCGGCTGGAGGCCAGAAGCAACGGCCTGTTCAGCGAAGCGGATCTGAACCGCGAGCTGAAGCGGCAAAACCGCGTCACGCCGCACATCATCAGCCAGATTGTGGAATACGCTGAGGATCGCAAAGGCGTGATGATCTTCGCCGCCACCGTCGAACACGCCCGCGAAATCCACGGCCTGCTGCCGAACGGCGAAGCCGCGCTGGTCAGCGCCGAAACGCCGCCCGCCGAGCGCGATGCGCTGATCGAGGCGTTCAAACAGCAGCGGCTGCGCTATCTGGTCAACGTCGCGGTATTGACCACCGGTTTCGACGCGCCGCACGTCGATCTGATCGCGATCCTGCGCCCCACCGAGTCCGTCAGCCTGTACCAGCAGATCGTCGGGCGCGGGCTGCGTTTGGCGCCCAACAAAAAGGATTGCCTGATCCTCGACTACGCCGGCAACCCGCACGATCTATTCACGCCGGAGGTCGGCGTCAGCAAGCCGCACGGCGACAGCCAGCCGGTGCAGGTATTCTGCCCGGCCTGCGGCTTCGCCAACCTGTTCTGGGGCAAGTGCACCGAGAACGGCGATATCATCGAGCACTACGGCCGCCGCTGTCAGGGCTGGCTGGAGGACGACGACGGCCACCGCGAGCAGTGCGATTACCGCTTCCGGTTCAAGAGTTGCCCGCACTGCGGCGCGGAGAACGATATCGCCGCACGCCGCTGCCATCAATGTCAGGAAGTGTTGGTCGATCCCGATGACATGCTGAAGGCGGCGCTGAAGCTGAAAGACGCGCTGGTGCTGCGCTGCGGCGGCATGGAACTGCAGAGCGGCCGCGACGACAAGGGCGAATGGCTGAAGGCCACCTATTACGACGAGGACGGCACCAGCACCAGCGAGCGCTTCCGCCTGCAGACGCCGGCGCAGCGCAAAGCGTTCGAGATGCTGTTCCTGCGCCCGCATCAGCGCGCGCCGGGCGTGCCGTTCGCCTGGCACACCGCCGCCGACGTGCTGGCGCAACAGCAGGCGCTGCGCCATCCGGATTTCGTGGTGGCGCGCAAGCGCGGGCAGTTTTGGCAGGTGCGTGAGAAAGTGTTCGATTATCAAGGCCGTTTCCGCCGCGCCAATCAGTTGGCCTGAGCGAACTGTCCCCAACCTGGGCAGGTTTTCGTTGCCCTGCGGGCGGCTTTCCGTTAAAATGCCGCGCGCTTTACCTGGGCCAGCCCAGCGTTAAAGCGGGTTTCCGAACTTGCTACTTGGGTCGCCTGTAGCAGGGTAAATTTTCTTTTAAGAGAAAAAACAATGTTCACTATCAATGTAGAAGTACGTAAAGACCAGGGTAAAGGTGCGAGCCGCCGCCTGCGTGCAGCAAACAAATTCCCAGCTATCGTTTACGGTGGCAAAGAAGCTGCAGTTTCCATCGAATTGGACCATGATTCTGTTAAGAACATGGAAGCTAAACCAGAATTCTACAGCGAAGCAGTAACTCTGGTTATCGACGGTAAAGAAACCAAAGTTAAGGTTCAGGCTGTACAGCGTCACCCGTTCAAGCCAAAACTGGCTCACATCGACTTCGTTCGCGTTTAATCGCTACGTTTTCGAACCTTTCGGGACGCCGAAATAAAGAACGCCGCAATTGCGGCGTTTTTTATTGTCTACGATTCGGCACGCTTACTTGCCGCTGCCGGTCCGGCGCTGCAGCTGATCGCGCAGGTTCGGCGGCGTGCCTCTGATGGTCAGCGTGTCAGTGGCCGCATCCCAGAAAATGCGTTCGCCCAGCAGCATGGCGTCGAAGTTCAGGCTGATGCCGCCGCCGCTGCCGGCAAATTTGGTTAGTTGGCGCAGCGTGCCGCGATCCGCCGGGAAGCTCTCTTCCAGCTCATACCCTTGCTCGCTGGAGAACTGCATGAAGTCTTTCTCGCCGAGCGGCGACAGCTCCTGCGACAAGGCCTGCAGTTCAATCTCTTCGCCGGCCTGCAGCTGTTCGTTGCAGTAGCTGTACACCTGCTGGCGCACCGACTGGCGCTCGTTCTTGTCCAGCTGCGCATCGGCGCAGTAGTCGTCTACCGCCTGCAGCAGCCCGCGGTTTTGCGCCTTGGTGTCCAACCCTTCGGACGCCGCCAGGAAATCCATGAAGAAGTCGGCGACCTTACGGCCTACGCGCCCGCGCAGGAAGGTCAGATAGCGGGTCGATTCCGGGTTGGTTTCCCATTCGGTCAGATCGATGCGCGCGACGATATCGGCGTTGTTGATGTCCAGATAGTGCGTGGTGTTGATATCCAGCTCTTCGTTGACGCGCATGCTGTTACGGCTGTTCAGCACCGCGATCAGCAGGTACTCCACCGCCAGATAACGGTATTGGCCGAACAGCACCACGCCGCCTTCGGCAAACGGATACTTCGCCAGTTCGTCGCGCAGGCGGCCGGTCGCCGCGCGGCTGAAGGCCAGAAAGTCCTTATCGTCCTTGCGGCAGGTGCGCAGCGCTTCCGCCAGCTCGCTACCTTCGTTGAACAGGCCTAAGGCCTTGCTCTTGGCGCTGTAGACGCGATGCAGTTCCGTCATCATTTCTTCCACCGCCGCGTTGGTAGGAAGCAAGGAATCGCGCAGCACCACGTCCAGCGTTTGCTCGTCGCGTTTCACCAACTGATGCAAAGCGATCTGGTCGATATCCAGACTCATGGTAAATCCTCCTGTTCTTTAGGCGCGTATTCAAACACTGAAGGCCCCGACCTGCAATACTAAAAACCGCGGCAAACCGGAAAGGCGCTGCGAGGAGCAGCCCCGCCACGGGCGCCCCCTTCCCCAAATGACAGGAAGTGATAAAAGAGCGGAAAATCACTGCCCTATACGGTAAGATAGGGCACTTTGCAGATTACTAAGCGCAATTTTATGCCACAATCATCCCGTTACAGTGACGAACACGTTGAACAACTGCTCTCAGAGCTGGTCAATGTTCTGGAAAAACACCATACCCCCACCGATCTTTCCCTGATGGTGCTGGGCAACATGGTCACTAATTTGATCAACACCAGCGTTGCCCCCGCGCAGCGGAAAACCCTGGCAAGATCGTTCGCGGAAGCCCTGCAGGCTTCTGTCCGTGAAGACAAAGCACATTAATATTGACTTATGGTGACAAACCGTCAGCGTTATCGTGAAAAAGTCTCCCAGATGATCAGCTGGGGGCACTGGTTCGCCTTATTCAACATCCTGCTCGCCCTTGGGCTGGGCAGCCGCTACCTGTTTGTTACCGACTGGCCCGCATCCCTGCTGGGCCGGGTCTATGCCTTTGTCAGCCTGCTGGGACATTTCAGCTTTATCGTGTTCGCCGGTTATTTGCTGGTGATCTTCCCGCTCACCTTCGTGGTGATGTCGCAGCGGCTGCTGCGATTTATTTCCGCCGCGCTGGCCACCATCGGGCTCACGCTGTTACTGGTCGACAGTGAAGTGTTCTCCCATTTCCACCTGCACCTCAATCCGGTGGTGTGGGATCTGGTGGTCAACCCGGACCAGAGTGAGCTGTCGCGCGACTGGCAGCTGATGTTTATCTGCGTGCCCGTGATCTTCCTGGTGGAGATGTTGTTCGGCACTTGGAGCTGGCAGAAGCTGCGCAGCCTGAACCGCCGCCGCTTCGGCAAACCGCTGGCGGCGCTGTTTATCAGCGCCTTTTTCGCGTCGCACCTGATTTACATTTGGGCTGACGCCAACTTCTATCGCCCGATCACCATGCAGCGAGCCAATCTGCCGCTCTCGTACCCGATGACCGCGCGCAAGTTCCTCGAAAAACACGGCCTGCTCGACCAGCAAGAGTATGAGCGCCGCCTGATGCAACAGGGCAACCCGGAAGCGGTGGCGGTGGAGTATCCGCTCAGCGATCTCAGCTACGGCGATAAAGGCAGCGGCTATAACCTGCTGATGATCGTGGTGGACGGCATTCGCGCCAAAGACGTGGCGCAGGACATGCCGGCGCTGACGCGCTTCGCCCAGGGAAACGTGCGCTTCAGCGATCACTACAGCTCGGGTAATCATGCCGACACCGGGCTGTTCGGCCTGTTCTACGGCATTTCTCCGACCTATCTGGACAGCGTGCTCGCCGGCCGCAAGCCGTCGGCGCTGCTCAACGCGCTCGGCGATCAGGGCTACCAACTGGGGCTGTTCTCTTCCGACGGTTTCAACGCAAGCCTGTACCGCCAGGCCCTGTTGACCGACTTCTCGCTGCCGACGCCGGCGCCGCAAAGCGACGCGCAAACCACGCAGCAATGGCAGCGCTGGCTGACGGATCAGGGCGGCAAAGAGCCGTGGTTCTCCTATATCAACTTCAGCGGCGCCGAGCCGGCCGAAGGCGACAAAACCCCGGCGCCGGCCGATTTTATCCAACGCTATCGCACCGGCGCGCAAGACGTGGATGCCCAGATAGCCCAGGTGCTGGATACCCTGAAACAGCGCGGTCTGCTGGACAAAACCGTGGTGGTGATCACCGCCGAACACGGCGTCGAATTCAACGACAGCGGCAAAGGCCAATGGGGCGCCGGCACTGCCTTCAACCAGGCGCAACTGCAGGTGCCGTTGGTGATCCACTGGCCGGGCACCCCAGCGCAGACCATCAGCAAGCTGACCGGCCATAACGACGTGATGCGCACCTTGATGCAACGGTTGCTGCACGTGAAAACCGCGCCGAAAGACTATTCGCAGGGCGAAGATCTGTTCACCGCCCAGCGCCGCAACGACTGGATCGCCACCGGCGATGGCAATCAGCTGGTGATCACTACGCCGACGCAGACGCTGATGCTGGACAACAGCGGCAACTATCGCGTCTACGATCAGAACGGCGAAGAAATAAAAGACGAGAAACCGCAGCTTGCTCTGCTGCTGCAGGTGCTGACCGATGTAAAACGCTTTATCGCCAACTAACTGCTTAAAACTAAAGCAATCAAGTGGCGAGGCGCTTGCATTAACATCGGGAATCGGTAGTATGATTTTTCATAGCGTCGGCATGTAGCGCAGCCTGGTAGCGCACCGTCATGGGGTGTCGGGGGTCGGAGGTTCGAATCCTCTCATGCCGACCAAATTTAAGAAAACCTGCTGTTACAGCAGGTTTTTTTTCGTCTGCACGTCGAGAGGATGAGAATCTCCGAAGGAGGTTTGAGCCGAACGTAGTGAGACCACGTTGCTTTAGCAACGGCCCGCAGGGCAAGCATCGAAGATGCGCATAATCCTCTCATGCCGACCAAATTTAAGAAAACCTGCTGTTACAGCAGGTTTTTTTTCGTCTGCATATTGAGAGGATTAGGCCGCACCGATTTGGCCCATGCGCTAGCGGAGGCCTGGGCAGGGCCTCTCTCTCAGCGCGGCTGCAGGCAGTTTTCTTCTTTCCAGCCGTACAGCCATTCCATTCCGCGATAAAATTCCGCCTGAGATTTGCCTTTCCATAACAGATTACGCACCTGGCGCTCAACGCCTGCGGCGTGATAAACACGGCCCATCTCACGGGTTGACCAGACGATGCGCGCCGTGCGTGGAATACGTACCGACTCGTACAGGGCAAGCGCTTTTGCCGCATCCCCTCCATGCTCTTCCAGCGCTTTACCCAGCGTTACCGCATCCTCCAGCGCCATGCAGGCTCCCTGTGCCATATACTGTGCCACCGGGTGCGCTGCGTCTCCCACCAGCGTGATACGGTCGTTGCCCCATTTCTCCACCGGTTCACGATCGGCGGTTGACCAGCGGCGCCATGAGGTCGGCTTATCCAGCATCTGGCGCGGACGCGGGTGAATACCGGAAAAATAGGAAAGTACCTCCTCTTTACTGCCCTCCTTCACACCCCATTCCTCCTGCTGACGGCTATGGAACGTCACCACCAGGTTATACTGCTTCCCGCCGCGCAGCGGGTAATGCACCAGATGGCAATGCGGCCCCGCCCACAGTACCGGCGCGTTAATGCGTAAATCCTCCGGCATCTCATCGCAATTAATCACGGCGCGGTAAACCACATGTCCGGTCACCCGCGGCGCATCGCCCAGCAGGTACTGCCGCACCACCGACCTCACGCCATCGCAGCCGATCAGAATATCCGCCGTCCAGCGATTGCCCTGCTCATCAAATACCGTCACATCGTCCACCGTTTGGCTGATACCCGCCACCTGCGTTGAGGTACGGTATTCCACATCCGGATGGGTCAATACCGCTTCCCAAACAGAGGCGTGGATATCCGCCCGATGGATAACCGCATAGGGACCGCCAAAGTGATCGCGAAATGCTTGCCCGGTCTCAATATGCACCACCTCCTGGGCATTGACCGCATCCATCAGGGTAATGTGATCGGTAAAGACGGCGCGCTGACGCGCTACGCCGCCCACACCCAGGCTATCCAGCGCGGAAAAGGCGTTGGGGCCGAGCTGAATACCCGCCCCAATCTCACCAATCTCGTGCGCCTTTTCCAACAACATCACTTTAATGCCCTGGCGAGCCAGCGAGAGCGCAGTCGCTGCGCCGCCAATGCCTCCCCCGACGATAATTGCGCGCATCACTTTAGCCATTGTTTTCCTCCTTTCGGGCTCAGGCTGAGATTTTGTCTTGTTGGTTTTCGGGCGCCGCGGCGATAAACGCCGGGAGCTGAGTACAGGCGTCGTAAACCGCCTTACAGCGCGGATACCCGCTCAGATCGCACCCCATCCGCAGGGCATTCGCCCACTGAGGGATCAGGCAGCAATCCGCCAACGTCGGGGTATCGCCAACGCAGAAGGGTCCTGGCGGCCTCTGGAGCAACAGCTGTTCTACGGCGCTCAGCCCTTGGCGGATCCAGTGCGCATACCAGCGTTTTTTCTCTTCCTCACTCACCTTCAGCTCTTCACTCAGGTAGCGTAAAACCCGCAGGTTATTTACCGGATGAATATCGCAGGCAATAACATAAACGATTTCCAGTATCCGGCTGCGCGCCGGGTCGGCCGTCGGTAACAGCGGCGACTGAGGAAAATGGCGATCCAGCCAGTCAATAATCGCCAGCGACTGGCTGAGAGACTCACCGTCGTCCGTGAGCAGCGTCGGCACCAGCCCGACCGGGTTCATTCGCCGATATGCCAGCTCATTCTGCTGCCCGATGCGAATATTGACCCCCACCGTCTGGTAATGGAGGCCTTTCAGCGCCAGCGCAATGCGCACGCGGTAGGACGCTGAGCTATTAAAGAAACTGTACAGCTTCATCATTCACCTCTGAATCGGCTCAGACAATCTTCACGGCGATCGGGGTTAGCCCCTCTACATTGCCGGTAATCACATCGCCTTTCACCACCGCGCCCACCCCCTCCGGCGTCCCGGTAAAAATCAGATCGCCGGGCTGCAGCTCAAAAAAGCCGGACAGATAGCTGATGGTTTCATTCACCGACCAGATCAGATGGCGGATGTCGCTGCGCTGGCGATCGCTGCCGTTGACCTGCAGCCAGATAGGCGCGTTGTTCACGTCGGCGCTGTCGCCGGCTTTATGCAATGGCGCGATGGGCGCAGAAAGATCGAACGACTTGCCGATTTCCCATGGGCGCCCCATCTGACGCATGTCCATCTGCCGATCGCGGCGGGTCATGTCTAGGCCTGTGGCATATCCCCAAATGTATTCATGCGCCTTTTCCAGCGGAATATCGCTCCCCCGTTTGCCAATCGCCACCACCAGTTCGATTTCGTAGTGATAGTTGTCGGTTTGCGACGGATACGGCAACGCCAGCGTTTCGCCGGCCGCCACCGGCACCACCGCATCGGCAGGCTTGCAGAAGAAAAAAGGTGGCTCACGATCCGGGTCAAAGCCCATTTCGCGGGCATGCGCAGCATAGTTACGCCCGACGCAGTAGACACGGCGCACGGGAAACTGTTTATCACTCCCCACAACAGGAACCGTCACGGGGGCTTGCGGTGCAAATACGTATTGCGTCATTTTGTCTCTCCCAAATTAATAACGTGCTTCGCGGAACAGTCCCAGGGCTTCCTGAACCGGCCTGTCCGAGAAACTGAATAACACGGTGTCTTCGTCCGCCTGAAACGACACGTCGAACCAGGTCGGCGCCACGAAGATATCTTTTGCCGAAAAGTGAAGGGTTTCGCTGCCGATGCTGACCTGGCCGCGCCCTTCCACCACGTGGTAAATGGTGCTGTCCGTGGTGCGCGCCTTCCGTGAGGAAAAGCCTTTCGGCAGCAGCTGCAGGAAGGCGCCCATCGAGGGCATGGGATAGCCGCCGGTCACCGGGTTGGCGTAGCGCATCTTGTAGCCGTCCCACTCGTCGGCGTCCCCCATGCGGGTGAGGTCGTGCAGCGCTTCCCGGCTGCGATCGTAGCGGTAGTTGAAAATGGGCGATGAGTTGCCTTTCTGATGGCGCAGCGGCAGCATATTGGCCGCATAGCGCGGTAAATAATCCCCCTCCTGGCGCGTCACGGGCTGCTGCTCTTGCGGATAGTCTTCCGCGAAACCGCAACCCAGCAGGTTCACCAGCGGCAGATCCAGCCCGTCCAGCCATACCACCGGCTCCTCGCCGGGATTACCGTGATCGTGCCAGCGCCACTGCGGCGTCAAAATGAAGTCGCCTTCATGCATTTGCGTACGTTCACCGTCAACGGCGGTAAATGCCCCTTTCCCCTCGACGATAAAACGCAATGCCGACTGATTATGGCGATGGCTCGGCGCGACTTCGCCCGGCATGATCAACTGCAATCCGGCATACAGCGTCGGGGTGATGGAGGACTGTCCGCGCAGCATCGGGTTTTCCAGCACCAGCACGCGGCGAACCGCCTCTTTGGCGCCAATCAACTCGCCGCTGGCCAGCAGGTGCGGGCGAATCGCCTGATAGTTCCAGTAAGCCGGAGCGCAGTTTGCATTCGGCGTTTGCGGCACCAAATGGTGCAGCGACTCCCACAATGGGGTCAGGTTCTGCCCGGAAATATGCCGGTAGAACTGCTGGCGGCTGGGATTAACATCCTGATTGCGTTCAGGCATAGGGATTCTCCTTTTCATTCACGACGCTGCGCGAGGCAACGTATCAGGGGCTGGGGCAGACTGGCGAACGACAGCCGTCAGCAGCATTAACATCACCGTACTGATCGCCGCCGGCACGGCAATAATGAAAAATAGCGTATCGAATGAGAAATTCATCGCCATCATCACGCCGCCGGCAAGCGAGCCGACAATCGCGCCGCAGCGGCCAATGGCATTGGACCAGCTGACGCCGGTCGCCCGGCTTTGTGTCGGATAGAGCGTGGCGGTCAAGGCATTCAGCCCAACCTGCGAACCGCTGATGCCGATGCCGGTGCCGAAGATGGCCAGCGCCATCAGCCACAGGCCGTTCTCGCTCAGACCAATCATGACGATACACGCGGCGCCCAGGGCGTAGCTCGCCGCTAACACCCGGAAGGGATTGTATTTGTCCATCAACGCGCCCAGCCCCAGCGCCCCCAGCGTTCCGCCCATCTGGAAAGCGGCGGTCACCCAAGAGGCATGCTGCAGATCTATACCGCGATGGTTAAGCAGCGTCGGCATCCAACTGGAGAGCAGATAGATAATCAACAGGCTCATAAAAAAAACCGCCCAGAGCATGAGAGTAATGCGCAGCTGGCGGCCGGCAAACAGCGGGCTGATGCTCCCTTTGGCCGCCGTAGCGGCTTCGTTGAGGTAAAAATGGGTCTCTTCATCGCACTCTCGGGTGATGCCGCTGACCGTTTTGGCAATCACCTTGCGCGGCAGTTGGCGGCGGACCTGCCAGCGCGGGGATTCCGGCAGGGCAAACAGCAGCACCACAAAGAGCATCAGCGGCAAAACGCCTCCGAGCACCAAAATGCCGTGCCACCCCATCACCGGCACCAGTTGGGCGCTGACGATCCCGCCCAGGGCTGAACCGAGCGTGAAACCGCAGAACATCAGCGTGACCAGCGCACCACGGCGGCGAGCAGGCAGATATTCAGAGGTCATCGTGATGGTGTTCGGCATCGCGCCCCCCAACCCCAGGCCGGTGAGAAAACGTAAAATGACCAGCGTTGGCATATCGGGGGAGAAGGCCGAAATCAGGCTCAGCGTGCCAAACAGCGCCACGCAAAGTTCGATGACGCGCTTGCGGCCAAAGCGGTCAGAAAGCGGGCCGCAAAGCAGTGCGCCCGCCGTCAATCCCAACAACCCCGCGCCAAACAGCGGTGCCAGTTCGCCGGCGGTCAGTTGCCATTGGGTACGGATGTCGGGTGCGATGAAACCAATGGCGGCGGTGTCAAAACCATCGAACATCACCACCAAAAAGCAGCAGATGATAACGCGCCACTGCGTCTTACCGATGGGAGCAGCATCGATCAGTGCTTGTAAATCACGCCGTTGAGTCATAGTGAGCGCCTCGGTGCAGGTAGGGAGATGTCTGTCTTGTTTTAGGTATGTTACGAATTTGTATCCTTAGCGATAAAATGTACAATGGCTTTTCAGGCAGAGACATAACCGGAGGGTTATAGCAAATGGCGAACTGGGCGCAGAAAATGAAACTTCACCATCTGCAAATGTTGGTGGCGTTGGGTGAGCAGGGAAATCTGACCCACGTTGCCCGGATGATGAACATCTCCCAACCCGCTCTGTCAAAATGGTTGTCACAGCTCGAAGATGAGATTGGGATCACGCTGTTTGAGCGGCATAGCAAAGGGCTGCGCCCCTCCGAGGGAGGGAAACTGCTGCTTCAGCATGCGCAGCGTTTGGTCAACGATCTGGAGCGTTCGCAGTCTGAAATCGCCCGCTTTAAGCAAGGCGGGCTGGTGGGAAGCCTGAAAATCGGCTGTTCGCCGGTCGCCACCGACTGCGTTTCGCAGGCCATATTGAGCCTGCTGCAGGAAATGCCGACGCTGCATCTCAATATTGAGGAAAAGGTGATGACCCCGCTGCTGCACGATCTGATCGCGGGCGCGGTGGACGTCGTCGTGGGCCGCGTTGGCGGGCGGGCGCTGCAACTGCCGCTCAACTATCAAGTGCTCTACACCGAACCGGTATGCTTTGTTGCCCGCCCTCACCATCCGCTGGCGGAATCCGCCTCCCTCACCTGGCACGATCTCACCCACTGGCGCTGGATTGTCTGGCCGACCGGCACGCCCATCCGCCTCAGCATTGATAATGCGCTGGCGGATAACGGCGTGATGCTGCCCGAAAACACGGTTGAATCGGCATCCATGAACGTCAGTACCAACCTGCTGCAAAGCAGCGATATGATCTCCATTCTTTCTCTACGGCTGGCGCAGCGTTATGCCAGCCAGGGGCAGCTGGCGATCCTGAATCTGCCGAAGATAGAGCAGAAAGGCAGCGTGGGCGTCTTCTGGCGCAACAGCGAACCGCCTTTTGCCGCGCTGAGCCGCTTTTTGCAGCTGCTGACGCAGGCTTAACCCCCCGCACCGTAAAACCAGCTGCCACAGCAGGCCATTACGGCTGCGCCTACGCGGAAAGCTTGACGATGGTCGCAGGGATCCCCTGACGCACCGCCGCTCCGGTCACCCAATCCAGCCAGGTATTCGGCACTTCGCGCGTCGGATCGGCAAAGCCCAAATCGTTGAGGTTGATGCCGGCGGCAATGCGCTCATCCATCGCCAGCGGTTCACCGTCCAGGTAGTGCTGACTGGCCCCCATCTCCCGGTGGCCGTAGCCGTGTTCCACCGCGATCACGCCGGGCATCACGCCCGCCAGTAAACTGATCCGCACCTCTCGACTGCCGCCCGGCGTGCTGATACGTACCCGGTCGCCGTGTTGAATGCCGAAACGAGCCCCGTCTGCCGGATTCAGCGCCACCAGGTTCACCGGTTTCACGTCGTGCAGGCGCCGGATCACCGCGGTGGAGCTGCTCATCACGTTGGATTTGAAGGACATCAGGCGCAGTGGCCACTGCTGCTCAGGGTAGAGCGCTTCCACCGCGCGGCCGTCCGACAAACGCGCCGGATAGCAGGTGGGGCAGCCGCTGAAACGCTCACCGGTGATCGCATGCCGGTGCTGCGCCACTTCCGCATTCCAGATCTGCAGCGGTTTCTCCCACCGGTTGCCCACGCTGCCGTCGCGGCGGCCGCTGTCGTGATCGGCGAAGCGGCCGCCGCGGCTGTAAATAAACGCCACGCGGTCGATTTCATCGGCGCGCAGCGTCTGCGCAAGCTGCGGCAACAAGCGATCGACACCGCTCAGCGTCAGTTCGTCCGCCCTCGCGGCCGGCACCGGCGCCTTGCCGGCAAACGCCACGTTGGCGGCGGCGCGCAGATAATAATCCTCGGCACGGTTGAGCGGCAACAGCCCGCCCTGGCCGTCGCCGATAGCGCGATCGCCGAACCCCGGCAGCGCCAGGCGTTTAGCGACGGCGATGCAAAACGCCTCCATGGAAATCGGCTGCCCTTGCGCCGTTTTCGCGGTCGCCGGCGTCACTATCGGCCAGCGCGCGGTAGTGGCCTTGCTGGCGACGCCGCCCCAGGGGGCGCTGAACCCCCAACTCTCAAAATTATGGGTGTCCGGGACGATATAGTCGGCCAACGCCGTCGTTTCGTTGATAAACGCATCGATAGCGATAAACAGCGGCAAACGCGCCGGATCTTTCAATCGTTCCTCCGCCACGCTACGCAACCCGGCGATACCGTACAAGGGGTTGGTCATGTTCGAGATCCAGGCTTTCAGCCCGTACGGATACCCTGCCAACGCCGATGTCAGCAGCTCGGTCAGTTGCCCGGCGACGAACGGATACCAGGGCGCCCTGGCCGGCCAGGGGGAAACGCCCGCCGCCACTTTTTCGCGGTACTCGTCGGAGGTTTCATAGGCGGCCTTGCTGCGCGCGATATTCAGGCCCTTCGGTTTTACCAGGCCGGGAAACTCGACCAGGTTATAGCGCGGCCCCTCAGCGAAGCCGTTGAATTTTCCGCCGCCGACGAACACGCCTCCCGCCAGGCTCAGGTTGCCGATCAGCACGTTAAGCATCATCACCGACCAGGTATTGTAAAACCCGTTTGCCGCCATCATCCCGCCATGGGCGATCACCGCCGCCTTGCGCCCGTGGGCGGTAAAGGCCTCGGCCAGTGCCGCGATGCGTGCCACCGGCACGCCGCATTGCCGGCTGTACGCCTCCGGCGACAGCTTGTCGGCGGCCTCTTTCAAACACTGGAAGCCGCTTTTCACCCCCACCTGCACGCCGTCGTGCAGCGTCACCGTACGGCTTACCCACAGCTCGGCGCTGTCGCACGCCTCGGCCGCCACCAGTTCCCCCGCGCCGTTGACCACCAACGGCGACGCCGACCCGGCGCCATTCAGATCGGCCAGCGTCAGATGCTGCCCCGCCCGCGGATGCTCGCTCTCGGCGATCACCAAATGCGTGGCGTTGGTCCAGCTCTTCTCGCCGGCGCGTTGCATGGCGACCTCCGACGGGATGGCGAGATAATCGGCCTGATAACGCCGGTGGTCGAGGACCCAACGGATCATTGCCATCGCCAGCGCCGAGTCGGTGCCCGGCAATATCGGGATCCAATGGCCATGATCGTCCGCCAATGTGGTGGTCAGTGGCAGCGCCGGCGCCACTACCGCATAACGGAACTCGCTGCGCAATCTGGCGCTGGCCAGTTGCCGAGCCTGGCGCTTGAACGGGTTGCCGGACTGTGCCGGCGAGGTCCCCATAAACAGCGCGAATTCGACCTGTTCCCAGTCGGGTTTTACGTGCGGATTTTTGTCCAGATCGTTCATCAGCGCACCGGAACCGGCACGGTAGGCCAGCCCGCAGTAAGCGCCGTGCGCGCCGAAGTTTTTGCTGCCGAAACTGTTCTGAGCGAAACGCCGCAGGAAGCCGTCGCGCCCATCGTCACCGGCGTTGGTCACCAGCAGCTGATTGGCTTTCGGCCCCAGCCCCGGCTGTCGGGCATCGATCGGCGTCTCCAGATCGCGGATCGCCCGCAGGCCCTCCACATGCCCCTCGCCGAACAGATCGCCGCCTTCCACCACTTCAGCGATCAACTGCTCAAAGCTGATGCGCTGCCACTTGCCCTCGCCGCGTTTGCCGACGCGCTTCATCGGCTCCAGCACGCGCAGCGGGCTGTAAAGCCCTTCCAGCAGCGTGGCGCCACGCGCGCAGGCGGTGGAACGGGCGTCGAGGCCGCTTTCGCCGCCCAGCTGCGCCAACGCGTCCTGCAGCGGCAAGGCCGAGTCGACGTGCCGTTCCTGAGACAGCGGATGATAAGGGTTGCCGGCAATGCGCAATACCCGATCGGTCTGCCTGTCCACCCGCACCCGCACGCCGCATTGCGTCCAGCAGCCGAAACACTGGGTCATCGAGATGGCCTGCTGCGGATTGCCTTGCCATTCCGGCCTTGCCCGCCCTTCGGGCGGCAGGGAGTTGCCGTTGATGCGATCCAGGGTTACCCGCCCTGAAGTGCCGTGAATCAAGCCGTCGATCGCCCGTTTGGCGACCTCGCGATAGCTCAGGCCAAAGGCGGACAATCCGCCGAAGGCCAGGCCCACTTTCAACCACTGACGCCGGGTGAGTTTAGCCATGTTGTTTTCTCCGCAGTAAAAACGCCTGTGCTTCACGCACCATGATCATTAACGCCAGCCACAACCCGAAAGTGCCGACGATCGCCAGCAAGCCATCGGTGCCGAGCGGCAGGCTATAAGGGGAATACGTCGCGTTGTATTTCGGGATGGTTTGCACCTCGATCAACAGCGTCCAGCGCATCAGCCAACTCAGCCCCAGTGCGCCGGCCACCAGCAGCGTCGTACCGCCGCGCGGCAAGCGCCGAGAACCGGCCCAAGCGGCGCACGCCAGCGTCAGCCCCCACAGCGCAATCCATCCCACGGCATACCGGCGCGCCATCGCCTGCGTCTGCAGCCAGTGGCGTACCGCCGCGCCGGATAACGTATCGCCGCATACCCACAGCAGGATCGCCCCGCCGAGCAGCAGTAACGTCAGCAGCATCCCGCGCGCCAGCGGCGCCTGCAGACCGGGCCGTTCGCGCAATGTCAGCAGCAGCAAGGCCAAGAGCGCCTGCAGCGCGCTGAGGAACATCACGATCGGAAATGCGTAGCTGAACCAGATTGGGCGGGCACGCACGACGGAAACCTCACGCCCGGTGTACAACAGCAGGCCGATAGCCACCAGCGCGCAGGCGGGCGCAATCCCACGCAGCAGCGCAACCGGCCTGCCCGTCAGCCGCGCAAATTCGAGAGCGAGAAACCACAGGCCGATCAGCAGGGTAAAGAGCGGCAAGAACAGCGCGCCCCACGGCATCCACGACCAGGGCGTCGGGTAGGCGTAGAAATGCCAGAAGCGGGCGGTTTGATGCAGGTCGGCGGTCAGCGCCAGCGGTGCGGTGATGGCGCACGTCAGCCCAATAAACAGCGCCATGCGCTCCAGATGCGCGGCGTTTTCTCCACCGCGCCAGCGCCACACGCAGGCCAGCAGCGCAGCACAGGCAGCGATGCCGATAAAGAAGAAATATTGCACGGCCCACGGCAGCCAGCTCACCGCCTGCGGTTGGCCCAGCACTTCTGCGATCATCAGTTGGCGACTCATCGTCCCTCCCCCCATAAGGCGACCTGCGCCCGCCCCGGCAGCGGAGTGACGAAGGCGTCATCCAGCCCCAGATAAAACACATGGGGCGCGGTTTGGTTCTCCGGCTTGAGGACGTTGATCTCGGCCTCGTGGCGCCGCAGCATCTTGCTCAGCGTGCTGTGCGGATCGCGCATATCGCCGATGATCCGCGCCCCGCCCACGCACGACTCCACGCACGCCGGCAACAATCCCGCCTCCAGCCGATGCACGCAGAAGGTGCATTTGTCCGCCGTTTGGGTGGCGTGATTGATAAAGCGGGCATCGTACGGGCAGGCCTGCACGCAATAGGCACACCCCACGCAGCGCGTGTTGTCGATCACCACGATCCCGTCCTCACGCTGGAAAGTGGCCTGTACCGGGCACACCGGCACGCAGGGTGGGTTGTCGCAGTGGTTGCACAGCCTGGGCAGCAGCACGTTGGTCGCCACCGCTTCACCTTCGAGGCTGACCTGGTACTGGTTTACCGTGGTGCGAAACTCGCCGTGCGGCGTCTGGTTTTCAATGGCGCAGCTCACGGTACAGGCCTGGCACCCGACGCAGCGCCGCAGATCGATCAGCATCGCGTAGCGGCGGCTCGCATCCCCCTCGCGCCGCGTCGGCGCTAACGTCAGCCCGGCCTCCGCCACGGGGATCAGCGAAGCCCCCGCCGTCAACACGCCCAGCTGCTGCAAAAACTGCCGTTTACTGAAGTCCATGCGCCTCTCCCACGCCCTGGGCATCACCCCGATCACGCTATTGATGCCCGTTAGATGAATAAACAATGTCGATGATTTACAGTGTAAAAATGGCATCGATGGCGCTCTATTGTGGTTAACCACATACCGGCCCCAACGTTGATCTAAAACAAGTGGCGGCAGGCAAATTGCCCATCAGGAGGGGCTGTGAGGGTCGTGTTATTACTGCTGTTCAGTCTCGGTTGGGGGATGGCGGCACAGGCGGGAGAGTGGTCGGTCGGCGTGCTGGCGATGCGCGGCGATGCGGCGACCGCGCGTGACTGGCAGCCGCTGATCGACAGCCTCAACGGCAGTGTCGGCGGTGAGCGCTTCCGCCTGCAGCCGCTCGATCTGACGCAGATGCGCGAAGCGGTCAATCGGGGCAGCGTGCAGTTCGTGGTCACTAATCCGGCGCAGTTCGTGCAGTTGAACAGCCGCTATCATCTGCGCTGGCTGGCATCATTGCGCGCCGCCAACGGCGATCGGGCAACGGGCAACATCATCGGCAGCGTGATTCTGGTGCGGCGCGACAGCGGCATCACGACGCCGCAGGCGCTGATGGGCAAAACGCTGGGCGCCATCGATCCGCAGGCCTTCGGCGGCTATCTGACCGGCTATAAGGCGCTCAGCGATGCCGGTATGCGGCCCGATCGCGATTTCCACCTGCGCTTTACCGGTTTCCCTGCCGATGCCCTGCTCTATCTGTTGCGCGAGCGCGCCATTCAGGCCGCCATCGTCCCCGTCTGCCTGCTGGAGAAAATGGATCGAGAAGGCCTGATCAACCCGGCGGATTTTCGCCCGCTGTTGCAACGGCCCACATCGGTTCCCTGTGTCAGCAGCACGCCACTTTACCCCAACTGGTCGTTCGCCGCCCTGCCCGGCCTGGATAACTCACTGGTGGATGCGGTGGCAAGAGCCTTGCTGACCGCACCTCCGCAGTCTCCCTTTCAATGGGGCGCACCGGTCTCGACCAGCGAGGTGGAAGCCTTGCTGCGCGCCGTCAATCAACACCCGGAACAGCGGCGGCTGTGGCTGGATATCAAGAGCTGGCTGATCCAGCATCAGACGGCCGTCGGCCTGTCGCTGGCGGTGCTGGCGCTGTTGATCGTCAACCATATCTGGATCGCGCTGCTGGTACGCCGGCGCGGGCGGCAGTTGCTCCATGCCGGAGAGCAACTGCGGCGGCAGGAGCAGGCGCTGGAGAACGCCAGGCAGCTGAACGTGCTGGGGGAAATGGCCTCCGGCTTCGCGCACGAGCTCAATCAACCGTTGGCGGCTATTCGCCTTTATGCGCAGGGATGCCTGATCCAACTGCGCAAAACGGACGCCGGGCATCCGCTGTTGGGTCCGTTGGAAAATATCGACCGACAGGCGCAGCGCGGCGGCGAGACAATTCATAACCTGCGCCAGTGGGTGCAGCCCACCGCTGAGGCGATAGACCAAACACGCTGGCGACCCGCGGCGGTAAGCGAAACCGCCGAGCGAGTGTGGACGCTGCTGCGCCTGACGCAGCGCTATCCCGACCTGAAACTGTTCAACAACGTGGCGCCTTCGCTGACGCTAACCCTGCCGCCGGCGCTGCTGGAACAGTTGCTGGCGAACCTGCTGCTGAATGCGGCGCAGGCCGGAGCCAACGCCGTCTGGCTTTCCGCCGTCCAGAGCGAACGGGCGATCGAGTTGCATCTGCAGGACAACGCGGGCGGCATGACAACGGCCGGGCTGGAACAGGCTTTTCGCCCCTTCAACACCACCAAAGCCGGCGGCATGGGGCTGGGGTTAGCCATTTGCCGGCGCCTGGCCCGCTACGGCGGCGGCGAAATCCGCCTGGCTAACCGCCCCGCCCCCGACAGCCGCAATGGGCTGTGCATAACGCTGCATTTCATATTGAACGATGAGGAAAACCATGTCGCTAATTCATCTGGTGGACGATGACGCCGCCGTCACCGACGCCTGCCATTTTTTGCTGACCAGCTTCGGTCACAACGTGCAGTGCTGGAATGACAGCACCGGCTTTCTGACCCAGGCCGACCTGTTTCAGACCGGGATCGTCTTGCTGGACATGCGGATGCCGAAACTTGACGGCCACCAGGTTTACGGGGAACTGCGCCGCCGCGGTAGTACGCTGGCGGTGGTGTTCCTGTCCGGCCATGGCGACGTGCCGATGGCGGTGGAGCAGATGAAGTACGGCGCGGTGGATTTCCTGCAAAAACCGATCGCCGCAGAACCGCTGATCGCCGCCCTCGAACGGGCACAGCAGGTCTCGGCCAAAGCCCAGCAGCGCCATGAAACTTGCGGCCGCTACCGCACGCTCACGCCGAAAGAACGCGACATCGCGCAGCTGGTGGTGCGGGGCATGATGAATCGGGAAATGGCGGAGCGGCTGAATATCGCCCTGCGCACCGTAGAGGTTCACCGGGCAAAAGTGATGGAGAAAATGCAGGCCGCCAGCCTGGCGGAATTGGTGATTCAGCTGCAGGCTCTGCCGCCCACGCCCCGGGAGTGAATGCATAAAGCCCTCATCAAGCTAACGTCCCGTATTCCTCTTTCCTTGATTGACACAGCGCGATCCAGGCAATATATTTATTAGAAATATTAATGAATTACGGTAGAATCACCTTTTCTCAACCAACAGGCTATCAGCATTCTCCGCAAAACCCAGCGTAGCGCTTTCGCCTTCAGGAACCCCGTGAGGGAAAGGAGAGGCGTTGTTTTGAATAAAGAGAGATGATGTCCATGTGACATGGCTCGAGCATCATTACGCCACTATCTGACCGCCCGGTTGACGTTTTAAATAAGTATGGATTATGAATAACAGAAGAACACGGACTAAATAAGGAATAAAAATGCAAGGAAATCTCAAGCTCTATGGCCTTTTTGTTGGCCTGACGGTGACCATTATGATCACCTGCGACACGTTGGTTTATAAGGTCTTTGATATCTATGGTTTTAAAATAACGGCAAGCGGCATTGTATTCTCCTTGTGTTTCTTGATATCCACATTGCTGACTGAGGTTTATGGCTATAAATTGTCGGTAAGAGCAATATGGATCATGGTGTTCTGCCAAAGCTTATATGTCATAATACTTAATCTCTCAGCCGTTATTCAGCCAGAAAACAACGATATCGCCACACACTATTATTCTTTATACCATGAATTCTGGCGAGTCATGATAGGCACCTGGGTGTCCGTTCCGGTCGCTTATTTCGTCAATGGTTTTATTATTTCAAAGATGAAGATTATCTTCTCCGGCAAATACTTCTTTATCCGATATATTGTTGGCTCCATGTCTACACAGGCCGCCCTGTTGCTGACAGCCTATCCGATCAGTCTTTCAGGAAAATACACCTTCATGGAGTTGGTTAATATCATAAGCACGACGTGGTCTTATAAAGTTGTCGTCTCTATTGTATTACTGCCGCTCGCCATCGCCTTAGTCGAGTGGGTGAAGAAGATAGAAAACACCGATCATTATGATTGGGGCACCTCATACAATCCATTTAAGTAATATCAACAGGGTCTCGCATGAAAGTAATTCAGATTAGCGACATACATATTATGCCTAATGAAAGCGCGCTGGCTTCGAAGCATCTTGCTAATTTCGACAGGGCCATTGACTTCATTAATGCCAATGCCGATAAAATCAATGCCGACTTAATCATTGTGACGGGTGACATCTCTCATGATGGCGATATCCCCTCTTATGAGCGCTTCTTTAAGATAATGAACCGCACTTCCTTACCTTTCTATTTTTTCCCAGGCAACCACGACAACAAAAAGAACCTGGACGATGCAGCCCGTAAGCAGGGTGGCAGCTACGATATAAACTCGTTTGAAGATGACGAATGGCGCATACTCAGCATCGACTCGGTGGTTGATAATGAAGATTTCGGCAGAATCTCGACGCAATCGCTCGACACGCTTGAAAAAGCCATCGTCGCAAGTGACAATAAAAAGGTCGCCGTCTTCTTGCATCATCATCCTATTCCGGTAGGCACCCCGATTGTTGATAGCTGTATGTTAAACAATGCCGAGGAGTTTTTGAGCCTCTGCCAACGATTAAACGTTAAGTTTATCGGCTCAGGCCATGCACATACGCTATTCCAAAGAAAGCTGGGGGAAACCTTAGTCTCTGTTTCCCCGGCGATTTGTTCGCAATGGAAGAACGGCACAAGCGGTGTCAGCAGCATAGACAATTCGGCTTTCAGCGTGATTACGTTCGATGAGCATATTCACGTCGAACCCTGGTTTATTTAATCAACGTCAGTATTGTTTTTTTAGACCTGTCGCTTTTCTTAGCATTTTTCAATGAGGCAGAGAGTGCTCTGCCTTCCTTTACCCCGGCATAGAAGGCTATTTTCGTCGCATCCAAGGACTCGGTTTTGTCGACAAGATCGCGATCCCTTAGAAAATCCGCCCCTGATATTGATATCGAGTCAACATCGTTTTTCAACGTCCACATACAGTTTCGTTTCTCTTCATGAATCGACAGTTTGGCCGAGGCGATTTTTATTTTAGATTCGGTCTCGGCGATAAAAGCGATATCTTTCGGGTTAACATGCCTGAGAAAATCGCCCTCGATGAGTTGCCCCCAGTTTTTTTTCACGAAAGTATGGGTGCCAAACTCTTTGAAAAGCCAATATCCATCCGCCGTTCGGATCACGCTACGATCTAACGTATAGAGGTAACTGGGAGAGTATATTTTTCTTAACCTTCTCATTATGTTAAATAAGTCCATTTATTTCAGCCTCTTTATCGTTTTCAATAGAACACCGACGATCGCATAATCGCTATAGGACTTCACACTGCTATCTGAATCTAATGAGATGTTTGTAAACAACAAGTCGCCGTCGGAAACAAAAACTCGCCTTAAGCATATTGGGTAATTTTTCAGCTTAACCAGGACGATATCGCCATCGCAAAATGGCTCCTTGAGCGAGATCACACAATACGTTCCACGGTCTAATTCAGGCGACAGTGAATTATTCGTTATCTCTACCACAAACAGCGAATCGTCCGTCATGTCATCGACTTCTGTCGTATAGGTATCTGCCGTTCTGATCGTGTTGGCCAGAAAACGTTCTACATCGCTGTAGCTAATGAGTGGAAGCGATCTCACATTGTGTTTGGCCTCTCCCGTGACGCTTAAATCCTTGTCAGTCAGCTCCCCTACTTTTACGCTGAAAAATTCACCAATGGACGCAAGCGTAGAGATCGTGGGATTTCCCACGCCTTTCCTCAGATTATTGATCGTGGCAATACCTATCCCTGTTTCGCTGCTCAACCGACTGGCGTCAATCCCGTGCATGCGCATGAGGTAAGTAAGGTTTTCACCTATCATTTTCAATGACATACCATTTTCTTCTGATATTTTAATGTTGTTTGGTTGCATTATAATGTTTTAAACCTATACTTTAGTGTCATTAAAGTGAATTAAAAACATTAAACCACTTCTAGGGTGGCTATGACAATGACTCGGGGCCTTTGGTATACGAAATATAAATACAATACATTGTAATATAATAATTTTATTGTGAATCACCGGTCTTGCCGAACATGACTGGCTGCCTTTTAAATGATTCAATTTACTTATAAAAATGCTGTCTGCACAGGCTAACTCATATGCCCGTTCATCAAACATCAGAGGCGCTTTACAACGCCCGGGATATCTTCATCGCATTCACGCCATAGCCGACGCAGGAGAAACCCAAAATGCTAAACATTAACCCCGCAGCAATTTAACGCACAGAAGCCAACCTGGAGAGCAAATCGCATCCCGGTTCGATAATTTTAAAGGAAATGAGATGAGTGCTTTATTCATCGCTCATCGAGCGACCATTGGCCAACACTCGGGATTTTTTCTCTGTCAGAACGCGAAGAAGCTGCGTCAGCGCCCGTAGCGCCGAGTTCCGGCGCATACCTGCATTGATCGATATTATGCCAAGAACGGCGACCAGAAAGGTGGCGTCGGGCCCCCAACACCAGGGAGCCCCCAGCCCGACGCCACCGCCTTACATACTGATTAGTAAGGGAGAAGAATGTAGGTTGCGGAGGATAATCGTGCCCTTTGAATATTCACGCACGAAGTGAGCGAGGAAAATGCAGACCACTGGCCAGACGTAAAGAAAAGATTCAGTGGCAGGCTTGGCAGCCCGCTGCGCAAGTAAGAATAAACGCCTTATGCAAAATTGCGCCCCCCTCTTGCCAACCCGCCTTCCTCAGGCCAGAATACTGTACATTAAATCAGTGTTTACAGGTGAGTCATGTTTGTAGAATTAGTGTACGACAAGCGCAACGTCGCTGGGCTACCCAACGCCGCCGAGATTATTCGCAACGAGCTGGAAAAACGCGTGCATGTGCTGTTCCCGGAGGCGGAGGTGCGCGTGAAGCCGATGCAGGCCAACGGCCTGAACTCCGACGCCAGCAAAAGCGATCGTGAGAAGCTGAACCGAATGTTGGAAGAGATGTTCGAAGAAGCGGATCAGTGGCTGGTCACTGATATTTGAACCCTGTCTGATAGCCGGACTCGCCCACCGGCTATATTTCCGCCAGTATATGCAAACGTTCAGCCCTTGGCTAATGGGATTGACGCCGTGCCTCCCCCATCCGGTTATCGGTTGGTTAATGTTAATATCGATGCTATTCGAAGCGCGCACTGCTGCAGTGTGCACTTTTCTAGCGCACCAATACCATAACAAAAAGCCCCAGCATCGCTGCTGGGGCCTCTGTCATGGTGCCGGCTACCGGAATCGAACTGGTGACCTACTGATTACAAGTCAGTTGCTCTACCTACTGAGCTAAGCCGGCTGAATTTGGCGGAAGGACAGAGATTCGAACTCTGGGAGCTGTTACACTCGACGGTTTTCAAGACCGTTGCCTTAAACCACTCGGCCATCCTTCCAATGGGCGCTGATATTAGCGATACCGTTATGAAATGTCTATCGTTTTGATGCAAAAAAATGGCACAACCGGTGCAGTTGCCTAAACTTCAGGCCTTAAACGCTTAAAAAATGAAAAGCCCCGCGCAAGCGAGGCTTTTTTGGTCGGCCGAAACGCGATTATTTCGGCTGAGAATCGTAGTCTGAACAGGTTTGATAGCCCTTGTTCATGACATGGCCCGTGTCGTTGTAGCTGACAAAGTAGGTTTGCACCTTGCCGTCGCGCGGCGCCACCGCATAGGTGTCGCAGGTGCCCTGCGCATGAACGAGTGTGGCAGTGGTCGACGGTGGACCCGCGATAGCCCGCACCTGCTGCTTGGTCATCCCTACTTTGACATCGCTGACCACCGGCTCATTGACATAGCTGGCTGCGCGATCATAGGTGGTACAACCGGCAAGAATGGAGAATACCGCCGCAGTGCCGACGGCCAAAACCAACTTCTTCGTCATAGCTTGTCCTCTTGGAGTGCATTTGTTGTTCCCTAAGTCTAGAAGCGGGAAGGCTTTTCTACAAATTCCCCTTTGTCGATCGGTGCGCTTTTGCTCTCAAAAGGCCATCGCAGCATCCCATCAGATTCAAAAACCGAAATCGCTCAGGGCCGGGACATCGTCCGGGCGCCGGCCGAGCGGCCAATGAAAACGCCGATCCTGTTCGCGGATCGGCATGTCGTTGATGCAGGCGTGACGGTTGATCATCAGCCCCTCCTGATTGAACTCCCAGTTCTCATTGCCGAAGCTGCGATACCAGTTGCCGGAATCGTCGCGCCATTCATAGGCAAAACGCACCGCGATGCGCGCGCCGTCAAACGCCCACAGCTCCTTAATCAGCCGATACTCCAGTTCTTTCGCCCACTTGCGTTGCAAAAAGCCGACCACCGCCGCGCGCCCATCGACAAATTCCGCGCGGTTACGCCAGTGGGTATCGAGGGAATACACCTGCGATACACGTTCGGGATCGCGGCTATTCCAGGCATCCTCCGCCAGCCGCACCTTCTTGATAGCGGATTCGCGGGTAAAAGGCGGCAATGGGGGTTTAATGCTCATGTTTATCTCCTGAGTGAAGGCGTGTAGACAACTCTGTCTACATCATTACGCTAGCGCATGTAGACAGAGTTGTCTACAATGACTCGGAAATAGCCAGGGAGAAAATGATGACCGCCGATCTCAACGCCTTACCCGCCCGCCAGCGTATCCTGCTGACGGCGCACGATCTGTTTTATCAAGAAGGGATCCGCGCCACCGGCATCGATCGCATCATCAAAGAATCGGGCGTGACCAAGGTGACCTTCTATCGCCACTTTCCCAGCAAGAATGATTTAATTACGGCGTTTTTGACCTATCGCCATCAGCAGTGGCTCACCTGGTTCAGCACATCGCTGGCCCATCATGTGGCGCAAACCGGTGGGCTGCTGCCGGCGTTGGCGCCCTGCCTGGCGGAGTGGTTCGACGAACCGCGCTTTCGCGGCTGCGCATTTATCAATACGGCGGTGGAAATCGCCGATCTGCTGCCGGAAAGCCTGCACATCGCCAGCCGGCATAAGCGGCAAATGGCGGAGGAACTGGCACGTCACCTGCCCGCCGGCCCACAGCAGGAACAGCAGGCAGCAATGCTGGCGATGCTGATCGACGGCGCCATCGTCAGAGTGCAGATAGAGCGGCAACCGCAGGCGGCGCTGCAGGTGCTGAATGCCGCTCTGGCGTTGCTGGCACAAGGCGGGTTCGATCAGTAATTGGCCCAGATGCCCGGCGTCACCAGTTCTAACAGGTGGGCGTCGGGATCGCGAAAATAAATACTCTCCCCGCCGTGTTCCCAGCGCATCCGCCCCTCAATCTCCACGCCGTTGGCCGTCAGATGCCGTTCCCAGTGTGGCAGTTGCGCTTTCGCCACCGCCAGCCCGATATGCGCTGGCCCCACGCCATCGTGCGCAGGAATAAACCCGGTAGGATAGTGCGCCCCGCGCAGCGAGTCGCCCTCGATAAACAGCAACAGTACGCTTCGATCGCCGACGTTATAGGCGCGAAACCGTTCGTTAGCGACCATCGCCGGCAGTTTCAGCACCTCCCGGTAAAAAGCGTCCGCGCGTTCAATATCGCTGACGTACAGCACCGTTTCGATCACCTTGTCGATCTTGAGTTCCATATCATCCCCCTCTTTTTCTGTACTGACAGCGTAGGCTTAGAGGAGGAAAACCACGGTACTTCCCGTGCCGATAGCGGATCAATCCGTGCTTTTTTACCGGCTTACAGGCAAAAAAAACGCGGCCCGAAGGCCGCGCGATGACGTTCACACTGAGGTGCTTAGAACTGGTAAACCAGGCCCACGGCAACCACGTTGTCGGTGTTGATACCGGCAGCGTCGGTGAAGTCGTTGTTGTCCACCAGGTTGATTTTGTAATCAACATAGGTGGACATGTTTTTGTTGAAGAAGTAGGTCGCACCCAGGTCGACGAATTTGACCAGATCTTGATCGCCGTAGTCCTTGCCGTTGCCGGCGCGGCCCAGGTCTTTACCTTTGGTCTGGTTATAACCCACGAACGGACGCAGACCGAAGTCGAACTGGTAGTGCGCGTAGGCTTCGAAGCTCTGCGCCTTGTTGGCGTAGCCATAAACGCTGCTGTCAGAACTACCGAAACGCGCCGCATTGTAGGACTGGGTGAACATCACCGCCAGGTAGACGTCGTTGGCGTCATATTTCAGACCGCCGGAGTACCCTTCGGCCTTGTCGCCGCGACCCATGATGTTCTGATGACCGTTACCGCCGTTCTGCTCGCTGGTACGACGCGAGTTGAAGAAGGCACCTGCGGCGCTGATGCCGTAGCCCATGTCATAGCTCATGGACATACCGTAGCCTTCGCCGTTTTGACCCAGAACGTCACGACCGTTGTTGGTCTCTTCGCCGTTGCCGTTTTTACCCTGGTACTGCAGGGCGAAGTTCAGGCCGTCAACCAGACCGAAGAAGTCGTTGTTACGGTAGGTCGCCAGGCCGCTGGAGCGCTGGAACATGAACTGGTCGGCGCCGTAGGTCATACCGTCGAACTCAGGCTGCAAGTCGGTATACGCCGCGACGTCGTACAGCACGCCGGTGTTACGGCCGTAGTCGAAGGAGCCATAGTCGCCGAATTTCAGACCGGCGAAGCCGTAACGGGTGAAGTTCTTGTTGTCCTGGCTTTCAGCGTGATTCAGGTTCGCCTGATATTCCCACTGGCCGTAACCGGTCAGCTGATCGCTGATTTGCGTTTCGCCGCGCAGGCCAAAACGCATATAAGACTGATCGCCGTCCACGCCGTTGTTGCTGGAGAAATAGTGAAGACCGTCGACTTTACCGTACAAATCCAGTTTATTACCGTCTTTGTTGTAGATTTCCGCCGCGCCTGCTGTGCCTGCAACCAGCAGTGCGGGTACCATCAGAGAGAGTACTCGAAGTTTCATCGTTATTATCCTCGTTAATTATGTCGAGCTACGGCCACTGCCCTTTTCGAGCATTATTAGCACGACTGTGCATTACCATTCTGGTAACAAGGGTTATATTAATCCAGAAAGAAAATGATACCAAGTATCCGATAGTGTTTCAGTGTAATTAATAAAGGTTTCCAAATGTAAATACGCGCGAACTTTCACAAAACATTACAGACAAACAAAATAAAGCACTTAAAGACAAAGAATAGATTAATTGATAAAAAATCATGTAGTTATACATATCTTTAAGAAAAAAAAGCCAACCATACAATTGAGCCAGACAATAAGCACATTGTGCCAAAACGCCGTCCGCACGCAGCCGCTATAATCACCTCGCTATCATCATTATTTTCATTATTACCTTCATTATCCGAGATCCGAGGATAATTTCTGCACTCCTTTAACCGGCTTCTGGCCGGTTTTTTATTTTTCTCCATACTCTCCTCACAATTCCGACTCGTACAAATAGCACGCAAATAAATAACCTAATGATATAGTTTCATTAATTTACTTTCGCACTAATTGCTAATCTTTTCCCTTATTTTAGTCTACAAATTGAAATTACTTTTCATTTCGTGCTTTATCCCACCGATTATTTCCCGCCGCAGGCACAATTAGCCGCAGAGTTTCAATTCTGATAACCTGAAAAAAGTGCACCTCCAGCGAGTAAAATTCATGATGCCCTTTCAACCCGACGTGCTGTGGCGGCGGCTACAAACCTCCCCCTTCCGCGCTCGCTTCCGTTTAAATGCCAAAGACCAGACTTATCTCGACGGCAAGGGATTGCCGCTGATACTCAGCCATGCCCGCGATTTTATCGACCGCCGCCTGGCCGCCGCCCATCCTAAGAATGACGGCAAGCAAACACCGATGCGCGGCCAC
The DNA here is from genome assembly GCF_052168635.1 of Serratia sp. CY47444. NCBI lineage: Bacteria > Pseudomonadati > Pseudomonadota > Gammaproteobacteria > Enterobacterales > Yersiniaceae > Serratia > Serratia sp. CY47444. The sequence continues at coordinate 39,118 of NZ_JBJNMH010000015.1, read as the reverse complement.
CCGGTGTTCGTCGCCCAGCATGCCACCGCTACCTGCTGCCGCAGCTGTCTGGAAAAGTGGCACGGCATACCGCAAGGCGTCGCACTGAACGAGCAGCAAAAGGAGTATATTGTCCAAGCTATCGCGCTGTGGCTGGTGCGCAGAGGCGGTGCCAGGGAGATGTCAGGCGCGAATATTTTCGATCCGGATCGCGGATTGTGATAAAAACTGTCAGTAACTTTCACCATTCTTTTGACCCAAGATCCTGACGCTTACATGACAGCTACCTTGTGCAATGAACAGCAAACGCCCGGCATTCCTCAACAGATCGCCACCCGTCTGGCCTTTTTCGTCGCCGGTCTCGGCATGGCCGCCTGGGCGCCGCTGGTCCCCTTCGCCAAAGCGCGCATCGGTATCGATGACGGTTCGCTCGGCCTGTTGCTGCTCTGTATCGGCGCCGGCTCCTTGTTGGCGATGCCGCTGACCGGTTTCCTGACCGGCAAACTGGGCTGCCGCGCGGTGATCCTGATGGCGGGTCTGGGATTGTGTATTGATCTGCCGCTGTTGGCACTGATGGATTCCCTCGGCGGCATGGCCGTAGCGCTGCTGCTATTCGGTGCGGCAATCGGCATGATCGACGTAGCGATGAACGTTCAGGCGGTGATCGTCGAACGCGCCAGCGGCAAGGCGATGATGTCCGGCTTTCACGGTTTCTTCAGCATCGGCGGCATTGCCGGCGCCGGCGGCGTCAGCGCGTTGCTGTGGTTGGGGCTGACACCGCTGCAATCCACCCTGCTCACCGTGCTGGCGGTGATAGTCCTGCTGGCGCTTGCCAGCCGCCATCTGCTGCGTGAGAGCGGCGCCGACGACGGCGGGCCGATGTTCGTCTTGCCGCGCGGTTGGGTGATGTTCATCGGCATTCTGTGCTTTATCATGTTTCTGGCGGAAGGATCGATGCTCGACTGGAGCGCGCTGTTCCTCACCACGTTGCGCGGTGTCGAACACAGCCAGGCCGGTCTGGGCTATGCGCTGTTTTCCATCACCATGACGCTCGGCCGCCTCAATGGCGATCGGGTGGTGAACTCGCTGGGCCGCTACCGGGTGCTGCTGCTGGGCAGCCTGTGTGCCGCTTTCGGCCTGGGTCTGGCCATCGCCTTCAATCACGCCACCGTTTCGCTGGCCGGTTTCATGTTGGTCGGCCTGGGCGCCTCGAACGTCGTGCCGATCCTGTTCAGCGCCGCAGGCAACCAGCGCGACATGCCGGCCAATTTGGCGATCGCTTCCGTCACCACCGTCGGCTATGCCGGTATTCTGGCCGGCCCGGCGCTGATCGGCTTCATCGCTCAGTTTTCCAACCTGACGGTGGCCTTCGCCTGCGTAGCCGCTCTGCTGTTGGCGGTGACCGCCAGCGCCAGGGCCGTCACTCGCTGATTCAGGAATGCGCAGCCACTATGCAAAATAAACAACTGACCATCAGCTCCAGCAACATTACCCGCTGCTTCCTGCTGTTTATCGTGCTGCTGACGATCGGCATCGGTCTGTATGGCTACAACTACACCAATGCCTGGCTGGCGGAAAAGAAATACACGCTCAATAGCATCGCCGGTTCGCTGCAAAAGCGTATCGATACCTACCGCTATATGACCTATCAGGTCTATGACAAATTCGGCAATGCGCCGGCGCAGAATGTCGATCCCGGTTTGCAGGAAACCCGCCTGCGGCCCGACGTCTATTATGTCGAGAAACCGCACAAGAAAACCGACGCGGTGATCTTCGGCAGCCATGACGAGAACACGCTGGCGATGATCGCCAACATCTCGGACTACCTGGATACCCGCTGGGGCGCCAAGACCGAGAACTACGCCATGTATTACCTCAATGGTCAGGACAACAGCCTCAGCCTGATCACTACCCAGCCACTCAAAGAGCTGGCTTCGCGCTTTCGGGAAAGCTACCTGACCACCTCGGCGGACGAACGCCGCGCCGAGATGCTGCAGCAGGCCAATATGCTCGACGAACGCGAGAGCTTTTCCGATCTGCGCAAGCAACGCTTCCAGAACGCCTATTCGTTTTCGATTCGCACCACCTTTAATCAGCCGGGGCATCTGGCGACGGTGATCGCCTTTGATTTGCCGATCAACGACATCATTCCGGCCAATCTGGCCCGCGCCAATTTCCTGCTGCTGCCGGATGATGTCGATCTCGACGACAGCACCATCCCGTCGGAAACCGTCCTCGGTACCCATGCAACGATGAGCGGGGGCTGGGTGGAGTTCAGCGCCGCCCTGCCCAATGCGCCGCTGAAGGTGGTGTATCGCGTTTCGGCTATCAATCTGGCCATCGATCTGCTGCGCAACAACATCTGGCTGATCGCAGTCAACTTGCTGCTGCTGGCGCTGTCGATGCTGAGCATCTACTTTATCCGCCGCCAGTACATTCGCCCGAGCGAAAACATGGCAGTGGAACTGGAGGCCGAGCGCGCGCTGAATCGGGAGATCGTCTCCAGCCTGCCCTCCGGCCTGCTGGTCTACAGCTTCGCCAACAATACGGTGATCGCCAGCAACAAAATCGCCGAACACCTGCTGCCGCATCTCAGCCTGCAAAAGATCGCCCATATGGCCGAACAGCATCACGGAGTGATCCAGGCGACGGTCAACAACGAGGTGTATGAAATTCGCATTTTCCGCAGCCAGCTCTCACCGGACACCTACCTGTTCCTGATGAACGATCAGGATAAAGAGGTGATGGTGAACAAGCGACTGCAGCAGGCGCGGCGCGAATACGACAAAAACGTTCAGGCGCGCAAACTGATGCTGCACAATCTGGGCATCGAGCTGAATCAGCCGGTACGTCAGATGCACGATCTGGTCGACCGCCTGCACAACCGGCCGGATGAGGAACAACAGCAGGCGCTGCTGGGCCAGCTGACGACGGCGTCGGCTTCGGTACTGGAGTTGATCGATAACATCACCCTGCTGACCCGGCTGGAAACCCAGGACTGGCAACCCACACGCGAGCCGTTCAACCCAACGGCGCTGATCGACGAGTTACTGCTGGAGGCCCTGCCTGCCCTCAATCAAAAGGGGCTGGCGCTGTTCAAGCATTTCCAGCTGGACGTCGAGCAGAACTATATCGGCGACGCCAACGCGCTGCGCAAGGTGATCTCGCTGCTGGTGCATTACGCCATTATCACTACCGCCTGCGGCAAGATTTCTCTGGTCATCGACCATGAGCCCGAGCACCCTGACCGCCTGATTTTCCAAATCAACGACACCGGCTCCGGCATCTCCAACGAAGAGATCAGCAACCTCAACTATCCGTTCCTCAGCCAGACGCTGGTGGACCGCTTCAACCACGGTTCCGGCCTCACCTTCTTCCTGTGCAATCAGCTGTGCAAGAAGCTTAACGGCCAGTTGGACATTCGCAGCAAGGTGGATATCGGCACTCGCTACACCATTCGCGTCGCCATGGAGATGGAGAAAAAAGAACCGCAGGAGCAGGAAAAGCTGCTCGACGGCGTCACCGCCCTGCTGGACGTCACGTCGGATGAAGTGCGCGGCATCGTGACCCGCCTGTTGCAGGCCTACGGCGCCGACTGTCTCGTCGCCGAAGATCGCGCGGTCAATCGCGATTATGACGTGCTGCTGACGGATAACCCGCAGCGGGCCGATGACTACACACTGCTGCTGGCGACCGATGAGCCGGGTTGGCAAGCGCTGGATAAACGCTACATTCGGGTGAACTACAACCTGAACGGCGCATTAATCGACGCCGTGCTGATGCTGATCGAACAGCAAATGGCCGCGCTGGAACAGGAAGAAAGCCCGCTTTCATTGAGTTCAGAAGATATCCAACTCTATGAAAAACAATTGAAATCAAGTGATTACTATGGGCTGTTTGTCGATACAGTACCCGACGATGTCAAAAAACTGTATACTGAGGCGGGCAGCAGTGATTTCAATGCGCTGTCACAAACCGCACACCGCCTGAAAGGCGTGTTTGCCATGTTAAATCTGCTTCCCGGCAAGCAGCTGTGCGAATCGTTAGAACAGCGTATCGCAGAAGGTGATGCGCCCGAGATCGAGAATAACATCAGTCAGATTGATTTTTTCGTCAGCAGACTGCTGAAGCAAGGTAGCCAACAACATGAATAACCTGAACGTAATTATTGCTGATGACCATCCTATCGTACTGTTTGGCATCCGGAAGTCACTTGAGCAAATTGAATGGGTGAATGTCGTTGGGGAGTTCGAAGACTCAACCGCACTGATCAACAATCTGTCCAAGCTGGACGCCAACGTGCTGATCACCGATCTGTCGATGCCGGGTGACAAGTATGGCGACGGCATCACGCTGATTAAGTACATCAAGCGTCACTATCCGCAGTTGTCGATCATCGTGCTGACCATGAACAACAACCCGGCGATCCTGAGCGCGGTATTGGATCTGGATATCGAAGGCATCGTGCTGAAACAAGGCGCGCCGACCGATCTGCCGAAGGCGCTGGCCGCCCTGCAGAAAGGCAAGAAGTTCACGCCGGAAAGCGTCTCTAAACTGCTGGAAAAAATCAGCGCCAGCGGCTATGGCGACAAACGCCTGTCGCCGAAAGAAAGCGAAGTGCTGCGTCTGTTCGCCGAAGGTTTCCTGGTGACCGAAATCGCTAAGAAGCTCAACCGCAGCATCAAAACCATCAGCAGCCAGAAAAAATCGGCGATGATGAAGCTGGGCGTCGAGAACGACATCGCCCTGCTCAACTATCTCTCGTCCGTCAGCATGACGCCGTTGGACAAAGACTAAAGCCCGCCTCACGGCAGGTGAACGCCAAACAGGCACGGCATCCGCCGTGCCTGTTTGCTTTTCAGGCCTCGCTGCGGCTGTAGCGCACCTGTTGACTGTAGTAAGCCAGCGTCTGTTCCAGCGTCTCCAGCGTAACCGGTTTCGACAGGCAATTATCCATGCCCGCCTCGAGACAGCGCTGCTTCTCTTCCGCCAGCGCGTTCGCCGTCACGCCGATTACCGGCGCGCTGAACTGCATCTGTCGCAGTTCCTGCGTCAGGCGATAACCGTCCATGTTCGGCATATTGACGTCGGTCAGCACAATATCGACGTGATGCTGTTTCAGTACGCCGAGCGCGTCGACGCCGTCGTTGGCGGTCACCACCTGATACCCCAGCGACCCCAGCTGATCGGACAACAGGCGACGGTTGATCGGATGATCGTCGACCACCAGCAGATGAATATCGCCGTTGTCCGCCGCGCTGGCCTTGGCGGGCACCGGCAGCTGCACCAGCCCCTCTGCCGCGCCGCCGCCGACGCCAAACAACCGGTTGAGCAAGGTCAACGTTTCACGCGGCGTGGAGGTGCTGTGCATCCAATAGCCTGGCCGGGTTTCCTGCGACGGGCCGATATGCTCGGTGGAGAATTGGATCTGAGCCAGCAGCGGCGTGTCCAGCATCAGCGGGTAATCGCTGAGCAGCACCTCACCGGCAGCGGTCTCCTGCCCGTCATAGCGTTGGATATCGGCGCCGTAACCGCCCAGGATCGCCATCAGGTAGCTTTCCAGCCGCTGATTGCGGATATCTAGCCACAGCCGCCGGCCCTGCCAGGTATCGCTGGCCTGCGGGATCGGGAACTGGGCGTTGAACAGCGGAATGCGAATGCTGAACAAGCTGCCCAACCCCGGTTCGGACTCGACAGAGACATCGCCGTCCATCAGGTTGACCAATTTTTCGCAGATCGCCAGCCCCAAACCGGTTCCCTGGAAGTGGCGCTGAACACCGGTCCCCACCTGGAAGAACGGGTCGAACAGGCGCGAGACCTCTTTCTCCGGAATACCGACGCCGGTATCGCGCACGCTGAACTCCAGGTAGCTGCCGCGGGTGCAGACCTGCAGCACGATACAGCCGGTATCGGTGAACTTGATGGCGTTGTTCACCAAATTGGAGAGCACCTGCTGTAACCGCACCGGATCGCCGAAGATGCGCTCCGGCACGTTCTGTTCGATAAAGCAGTACAGCCCCAGACGTTTCTTGACCACCAGCGGCAAATAGTTGCCGGCGATATGGGTGATCACCTCCAGGCAGGAGAACTCGCGCGGTTCGATCTTCAGCTGCTCGGACTCGATTTTGGAGAAGTCGAGAATATCGCTGATGATTTTCAGCAGCAGGCCGGAAGAGTTGTTCATCGCATTGACCAGCCGATCGACCCCTTGCGGCAACGCCTTGGTTTGCAGCAGATCGAGGTTGCCGATAATGCCGTACAGCGGCGTGCGCAGCTCATGGCTGACGGTAGCCAGGAACATCGATTTGGACTGGCTGGCCTGCTCCGCCGCCGCCGCCATCTCCTGCAACGACTCTTCCATCTTCACGCGCGCGCTGACGTCCACCAGCACGCAAATCGCCACCTCTTCGTTACGGTAGCGCGAGTGAACAAAGCTGATCTGCAGGTTGTTGTTGTTGCTGGTCATCACATCGACGAAATTCGCCTGCTGTTCGCAAATGATACGCGTAATGCGATCGCGATCTTCGTGGGTCAACAGGTTGATGTAGTTATGCGCCAGTTCGTTACTCAGGATATTGGTACCGTCGCTGATGCGCAGGATACAGATACCCACCGGCGCCGAGGCGACGATCTTGCGGTTGAACTGCTCGTGCTCTTCCAGGCGAAACGCGTTGTCCTCCGCCGGCAGGAACATCTTGCGCTCAAACAGCCACGCCAGCGTGAACAGCACGATGGCTGACAACAGGTTCAGCAACAGCGCGTTGAGGATCAGCATTTTGAAGCGTTCCACCACGCTTTTCACCGGCAGTGCATAGACGATGCTCAGCGAAGAAGGTGGCAGCGCTTTCTTCAGAATCAGGTCGCGGTAATTGTCGACATAGCCGAAGTACGCGTGCTCTACGGGATAGCTGTTAAGTGAGGCGGCATAACGATCGCCGTCCGCCAGACGCAGCACCGGCTCGTTGTTCTCATCCAGCAGCGTGACGCCGATCGGCAGGTTGCCGGCGGTAACGAAATCCTCCAACCGAACGGTTTGTTCGATGCCCAACAACGCCTCCAGCTTGTTGCCGATATAGATCGGCGTCAGTACATACAGATAACCGACGTCCGGCCGCTGCGCGCTGGGGCTGATCCAATACAGGTTGTTGTCTTTGTCCTGATTCTTGGCGTTGCGGTATTTCAGAATGCGCTCGTGCAGTGACTTCAGCACATTTTCCCGATTGGCACTCGCATTGCCGCCGCCGAATTCTGCCATACACAGGCTGTCGCCGCCGATGAAGAACACCCGGTTGAGATCGTAGGCCGCTACGAAGTTCTCTTTCCAATACTGGATCAGGCCGCTCAGTGAATCGAGCGAACTGCGGTAGGTGGTGCTCAGCGCACAGTTGGACTCCGGGTACAGCGGAAAGAATTGCGGCGGGCTGCCCTTGCCGGGAAACACGCCGCTGAACATGTCCAGGCTGCTGACTGACCCGTTGAGGCGGTTCTCCGCCATATACTTGATGTCGCGGATGATGTCGGCGGAATGGCGGATATAGCCCTGTGCCTGGTCGAAATTGAGGTTGTACTCCTGCCGGATGTCCGATTCTTTCTGATGCAGGATATTCAGAATATAAAAGGTGGTGAGCAGCGCTCCCAACGACCACAGCAAAATCGCCAGCACCCGGAACAGATAGCGGGATATCTTCAGCGTAGTTCGAAAAGAGGCTAAGTATTTCAATCGGATACCATACGAAAGTCAGTGGCGGCGCACGCTATCGCCGGCACGGCGGCCGGCGGCTCGGTGCGCCAATTAAACCATATAACTGAAAAAGGGCCTAGCATCGCTGCCAGGCCCTTTTGTCTCAGTGCATTACGGTGTCGGCATGCCGACGCCCTCACCTTGCTTTAAACGTTGTCGTCGTCCATCGGCTCAGCCGCGTCGTCGCCATCGTCCAGCGGCGTGGTGTCTTCTTCCACCGCTTCCGCGCCCGGTTCCAGACTATCCAGCTCTTCGTCTTCCACCGGTTCGGCCACGCGCTGCAGACCGACGACGTTTTCGTCTTCCGCCGTGCGGATCAGCGTCACGCCCTGGGTGTTACGGCCCACCACGCTGACTTCCGAAACGCGGGTGCGCACCAGCGTGCCGGCATCGGTGATCATCATGATCTGGTCGCTGGTTTCCACCTGCACGGCGCCAACCACCTGGCCATTACGCTCGCTCACCTTGATGGAGATAACCCCCTGGGTGGCGCGTGACTTGGTCGGATACTCGGTCACGGCGGTACGTTTACCGAAGCCGTTTTGCGTGACGGTCAGAATGTCGCCTTCGCCGCGCGGCACGATCAGTGAGATCACGCTGTCGCCTTCGCCGAGGTTGATGCCGCGCACGCCGGTCGCGGTACGGCCCATCGAACGCACCTGCGCTTCCGGGAAGCGCACCACTTTACCGTTGGCGGAGAACAGCATCACTTCGTTGCTGCCGTCGGTCAGATCGACACCAATCAGCTCGTCGCCCTCGTTGAGGTTGACGGCGATGATGCCGGCGCTGCGCGGACGGCTGAACTCGGTCAGCGCGGTTTTCTTCACGGTACCGCTGGCGGTGGCCATGAACACGTGGCGCCCTTCTTCATACTCGCGTACCGGCAGGATGGCGGTGATACGCTCATCGGCTTCCAGCGGCAGCAGGTTGACGATTGGACGACCGCGCGCGCCACGGCTGGCTTCAGGCAGTTGGTACACCTTCATCCAGTACAGGCGGCCACGGCTGGAGAAGCACAGGATCGTATCGTGGGTGTTGGCCACCAGCAGGCGATCGATAAAGTCTTCTTCTTTAATACGCGCGGCGGACTTGCCTTTGCCGCCGCGGCGCTGGGCTTCATAGTCGGACAGCGGCTGATACTTCACGTAGCCCTGGTGAGACAGGGTCACCACCACGTCTTCCTGGTTGATCAGGTCTTCGATGTTGATGTCGGAAGTATTGGCGGTGATCTCGGTGCGACGGCCGTCGTTGTACAGCTCTTTGACCGCCACCAGCTCTTCGCGGATCACTTCCATCAGGCGCTCTGGGCTTTCCAGAATAAAGATCAGCTCGGCGATGAAGTTGAGCAGCTCTTTATATTCTTCCAGCAGCTTTTCGTGCTCCAGGCCGGTCAGTTTCTGCAAACGCAGATCCAGAATCGCCTGAGCCTGCTGCTCGGTCAGGTAGTACTTGCCGTCGCGGATGCCGAACTCCGGCTCCAGCCACTCAGGGCGGGCGGCGTCGTCACCGGCGCGTTCCAACATGGCGCTGACGTTGCCCAGATCCCACGGCTGAGCTACCAGTGCGACTTTCGCTTCCGCCGGGGTCGGCGCACGGCGAATCAGTTCGATGATCGGATCGATGTTGGCGAGCGCGATAGCCAGCGCTTCCAGGATATGGGCGCGATCGCGGGCTTTGCGCAGTTCGAAGATGGTGCGGCGGGTGACCACTTCGCGGCGGTGGCGCACGAAGGCTTCGAGGATGTCTTTCAGGTTCAGCAGTTTAGGCTGCCCCTGATGCAGCGCAACCATGTTGATGCCGAAGGTGACCTGCAGTTGTGTCAGCGCATACAGGTTATTCAGCACCACTTCGCCGACCGCATCGCGTTTGACTTCGATGACGATGCGCATGCCGTCTTTATCGGACTCGTCGCGCAGCGCGCTGATGCCTTCCACGCGTTTTTCTTTGACCAGCTCGGCGATCTTCTCGATCAGACGCGCCTTGTTCACCTGATACGGGATCTCGTGAACGATGATGGTTTCGCGCCCGGTCTTGGCGTCGGCTTCCACTTCCGCGCGCGCGCGCAGGTAGATTTTACCACGCCCGGTGCGGTAGGCCTCTTCAATACCGCGGCGGCCGTTGATGATCGCCGCCGTCGGGAAGTCTGGCCCCGGAATGTGTTCCATCAGCCCTTCAATGCTGATGTTTTCATCGTCGATATAGGCCAGGCAGCCGTTGACGACTTCCGCCAGGTTGTGCGGCGGGATATTGGTGGCCATGCCCACGGCGATGCCCGATGCGCCGTTGACCAGCAGGTTCGGGATCTTGGTCGGCATGACGGCCGGGATCTGCTCGGTGCCATCATAGTTAGGCACGAAGTCGACGGTTTCTTTTTCCAGATCCGCCAACAGTTCGTGAGCAATTTTGGACATGCGCACTTCGGTATAACGCATCGCCGCGGCGGAGTCGCCGTCGACGGAACCGAAGTTACCCTGACCGTCCACCAGCATGTAGCGCAGTGAAAACGGCTGAGCCATACGCACGATAGTGTCGTAAACCGCGCTGTCACCGTGCGGGTGATATTTACCGATCACGTCCCCGACGACACGGGCCGATTTCTTGTATGGTTTATTCCAGTCGTTACCCAATACGCTCATCGCGTACAGAACGCGGCGGTGAACCGGCTTCAGTCCATCACGAACATCTGGCAGCGCACGTCCGACAATAACGGACATCGCATAGTCCAGATACGAGTTTTTCAACTCGTCTTCGATGTTTACCGGTGTGATTTCTCTGGCAAGGTCGCTCATGGAGCTGCTATCCCTCTACTAATGATTCATCTGCCCGCTGCCATAGTGGCAAAGGTGTAAAACTATATCACAAAGCACGCTTTACGGGAAAATAACCGCCGCTGTTTCACGGAAATTGTGCAGATAAGTGCGCTAAAAACGCATCGGCGCAGACGATGCCGCGCCGGAACATGTATAATCCGCGCAACGAGAACAAGGAGCCAGACCAGCCCATGAACGCAGAATCATCCAGCCGAGTGCAAAACGTTGACCACCAGGAAATCGCCAAGTTCGAGGCTGTCGCCTCCCGCTGGTGGGATCTGGAAGGCGAGTTCAAACCGCTGCACCGCATCAACCCGCTGCGCCTGAACTACATCATGCAGCGCGCCGGCGGCATCTTTGACAAGCAGGTGCTCGACGTGGGCTGCGGCGGGGGCATTCTGGCGGAAAGCATGGCGCGCGAAGGCGCCAAAGTGACCGGCCTGGACATGGGCGCAGAGCCGCTGCAGGTCGCCCGGCTGCACGCGTTGGAAAGCGGCATGGACGTCACCTATGTGCAGGAAACCGTAGAAAGCCACGCTCAGGCCAATCCGCAGCGCTACGACGTGGTCACCTGTATGGAGATGCTGGAGCACGTGCCCGATCCGGCCTCGGTGGTGCGCGCCTGCGCCCATCTGGTGAAACCGGGCGGTCACGTGTTCTTTTCCACTATTAACCGCAATACCAAAGCCTGGCTGATGGCGGTGATCGGCGCCGAGTACGTACTGAAGATGGTGCCGCAGGGCACCCACGATCATAAGAAGTTTATTCGCCCGTCCGAACTGATCGGCTGGGTCGACGGCACGCCGCTGCGCGAAAAGCACATGATCGGCCTGCATTACAACCCGATCACCGATCATTTCAAGCTTGGGCGCAACGTTGACGTGAACTACATGGTGCACACCCAGCACGAAGGTTAAGCACGGTAAACCGCGCCGGCCCTGCATTACCGGGGGGCGGCGCCAACGCGGTATTAGGAAAAATACCTAATTTCCGCGACTTCGATCAAAATAGCGGTTGTAGACAGTTTTTTAGAATATTAAATCAGATCAATATGCCGTTTTTTTCTAACGTTTAATAAAGCGCCAAACGATCGGTTTTTTCAGTTTTTCAGTAAAATCTGATCGTGCTTATTGACAAGCTTGTCGCGCCAGTCACGGCGCGCACTGCGAACGGCAAGTGGCATTTCACCCCCAAGTTATCCACAAATTAGGCCGGTTTTGTTCACTTGCAAACGCCGTTTTTTCTCACTATCTTGTTACCTCACCGACATACAACCCCTATATATAGTGTTTACATACTGAGCAGAGCGACTACACTTCTGCTTAGGGGCACCATACGGACAGGTAAAACACCACATGAACCAAAGTCTGCTTGTAACTAAACGCGATGGCCGTAAAGAGCGCATCAATCTCGACAAAATCCACCGGGTCATCGATTGGGCCGCTGAGGGATTACACAACGTCTCGGTTTCTCAAGTAGAGTTGCGTTCACACATTCAGTTTTATGACGGCATCAAAACCGCCGACATTCACGAAACCATCATCAAGGCCGCAGCTGACCTGATCTCCCGCGATGCGCCGGACTATCAGTACCTGGCCGCTCGCCTGGCGATCTTCCACCTGCGTAAAAAGGCTTACGGCCAGTTTGAGCCACCGAAGCTGCACGCCCACGTCACTCGCATGGTCGAGATGGGCAAATACGATAAGCATCTGCTGGAAGACTACAGCGCTGAAGAGTTCGAGCAGATGGATTCCTTTATCGATCATTGGCGCGACATGAACTTCTCTTATGCCGCCGTCAAGCAGCTGGAAGGCAAATACCTGGTGCAGAACCGCGTCAGCGGCGAAATCTACGAAAGCGCCCAGTTCCTGTATTTGCTGGTGTCTGCGTGCCTGTTCTCCAACTACCCGCGTGAAACCCGTCTGGACTACGTCAAACGTTTCTACGATGCGATTTCCACCTTCAAGATTTCGCTGCCTACGCCGATCATGTCCGGCGTGCGCACCCCAACCCGCCAGTTCAGCTCCTGCGTGCTGATCGAGTGCGGCGACAGCCTGGACTCCATCAACGCCACCTCCAGCGCCATTGTGAAATACGTTTCGCAGCGCGCCGGCATCGGCATCAACGCCGGCCGCATCCGCGCGCTGGGCAGCCCGATCCGTGGCGGTGAAGCCTTCCATACTGGCTGCATTCCGTTCTACAAACACTTCCAGACCGCCGTCAAATCCTGCTCGCAGGGCGGCGTGCGCGGTGGCGCGGCAACGCTGTTCTACCCGATGTGGCACCTGGAAGTAGAAAGCCTGCTGGTGTTGAAAAACAACCGTGGCGTTGAAGGCAACCGCGTGCGTCACATGGACTACGGCGTGCAGTTGAACCGCCTGATGTACCAGCGTCTGATCAAGGGCGAAGACATCACCCTGTTCAGCCCGTCCGACGTGCCGGGGCTGTACGACGCGTTCTTCGCCGATCAGGACGAATTCGAGCGCCTGTACACCCAGTACGAGAAAGATGACAGCATTCGCCAGAAACGCGTGAAAGCGGTTGAGCTGTTCTCGCTGATGATGCAAGAACGTGCCTCTACCGGCCGTATCTACATCCAGAACGTCGACCACTGCAACACCCACAGCCCGTTCGATCCGCAGATCGCGCCGGTGCGTCAGTCCAACCTGTGCTTGGAAATCGCCCTGCCGACCAAGCCGCTGGAAGACGTCAACGACGAAAACGGCGAGATCGCGCTGTGTACCCTGTCCGCCTTCAACCTGGGCGCGATCGACAGCCTGGACGATCTGGAAGAGCTGGCGACCCTGGCGGTGCGTTCACTCGACGCTCTGCTGGATTATCAGGATTACCCGATCAAGGCTGCGCACCGTGGCGCGATGGGTCGCCGCACCCTGGGCATCGGCGTCATCAACTTCGCTTATTACCTGGCGAAGAACGGCGTACGCTATTCCGACGGCAGCGCCAACAACCTGACCCACAAAACGTTCGAAGCCATTCAGTACTACCTGCTGAAAGCCTCCAACCGTCTGGCTCAGGAACAAGGCGCTTGCCCGTGGTTCAACGAAACCACTTATTCGCAGGGCATCCTGCCGATCGACACCTACAAGAAAGACCTGGATGCGATCTGCAGCGAGCCGCTGCACTACGACTGGGAAACCCTGCGTAAAGAGATCCAGGAAACCGGCCTGCGCAACTCGACGCTGTCCGCCCTGATGCCATCGGAAACCTCTTCGCAGATTTCCAACGCCACCAACGGCATCGAGCCGCCGCGCGGCCACATCAGCATCAAGGCGTCGAAAGACGGCATCCTGCGCCAGGTGGTACCGGAGTATGAGCGTCTGAAAGACAACTACGAGCTGCTGTGGGAAATGCCGAGCAACGACGGCTATCTGCAGCTGGTTGGGCTGATGCAGAAATTCATCGACCAATCGATCTCGGCCAACACCAACTACGATCCGACCCGCTTCCCGGGCGGCAAGGTGCCGATGAAGCAGCTGTTGAAAGACCTGCTCACCACCTACAAGTTCGGCGTGAAAACGCTGTACTACCAAAACACCCGCGACGGTGCGGAAGACGCCCAGGAAGATTTGCAGCCTGCCAAGGCCGGCGATGACGACTGCGAAAGCGGCGCCTGCAAGATCTAAAGTTTGACCTAGCGGGCCGGAATTTTCCGGCCCCTTCATTTAGCCACGTTACGATGGATTCAGGCTTATGGCTTACACCACTTTTTCTCAGACCAAAAACGACCAGCTGCAAGAGCCGATGTTCTTCGGCCAGTCGGTAAACGTTGCGCGTTTCGACCAGCAAAAGCATGAAATCTTCGAAAAGCTGATCGAAAAACAGCTCTCCTTCTTCTGGCGCCCGGAAGAAGTTGACGTTTCCCGCGACCGTATCGATTACCAGGCGCTGCCGGAGCACGAGAAGCACATCTTCATCAGCAACCTGAAATATCAGACGCTGCTGGACTCCATCCAGGGCCGCAGCCCGAACGTCGCCCTGCTGCCGCTGATCTCGATCCCTGAGTTGGAAACCTGGGTGGAAACCTGGTCGTTCTCCGAGACCATCCACTCCCGTTCCTACACTCACATCATCCGCAACATCGTCAACGATCCGGCGTTGGTGTTCGACGACATCGTCACCAATGAAGAGATCAAGAAGCGCGCGAAAGACATTTCCGGCTACTACGACGATCTGATCGAGATGACCAGCTACTATCACCTGCTGGGTGAAGGCACCCACCAGGTGAACGGTAAAACCGTCACCGTCAATCTGCGCGCGCTGAAGAAGCAGCTGTACCTGTGCCTGATGAGCGTGAACGCGCTGGAAGCGATCCGCTTCTACGTCAGCTTTGCCTGCTCCTTCGCGTTCGCCGAGCGCGAACTGATGGAAGGCAACGCCAAGATCATCAAGCTGATCGCCCGCGACGAAGCGCTGCACCTGACCGGCACCCAGCACATGCTGAACCTGATGCGTTCCGGCGCCGACGATCCGGAAATGGCGGAGATCGCCGAGGAATGTCAACAGCAGTGCTACGATCTGTTCGTGCTGGCCGCCCAGCAGGAGAAAGAGTGGGCGGAATACCTGTTCCGCGACGGCTCGATGATTGGCCTGAACAAAGACATCCTGTGCCAGTATGTGGAATACATCACCAATATCCGCATGCAGGCGGTCGGCCTTGGTCTGCCGTTCGAAACCCGCTCCAACCCGATCCCATGGATCAATGCCTGGTTGGTGTCCGACAACGTGCAGGTAGCGCCGCAGGAAGTGGAAGTGAGCTCCTACCTGGTTGGCCAGATCGACTCGGAGATCAACGCCGACGACCTGAGCGACTTCGAACTGTAAGCGATGGCGACGCCAATCGTAACGCTGCGCGCCGCCGGCACGCAGCTCTCCTGCCCCAACAGTGAAAACTGTCTGCTCGACGTGCTGGAACTGCACGACGTGCAGGTGGAGTATCAGTGCCGATCCGGCTATTGCGGTGCCTGCCGCCTGAAGCTGGTGAAAGGTGAAGTGACCTACCGCCAGCAGCCGCTGGCGTTTATCAACGCCGGCGAGATCCTGCCCTGCTGCTGCATGCCGCTGACGGATATCGAGCTGGAAATGTAAAGTCGGGTGCCGGAAACCGCGCCTGGAGACCAGAAGGCGGGGTTGCCCCCGCCCTATGATTACCGCTTCACCTCACACGCCAACCTGATCAGGATAGTGATATTTTCCTGGTAGATTTTCAGCTCGCACAGCGAGTCTCTTATCATCCAGATAAATAACAAAACCGTAATACATACAACGGTTAGCGAGTGAAACACATGCCTTAAGCGCATGCTTGCCTCCTTGCTGTGAAGGGGCTACCATAACGGTGTCTAGGCGTTAGGGCAGCCCCATTCTGATTGAGAGTCAGTTTGGGGCTTTCATCTATCCGCCTTGTCACACAATGCCCAAGACGAACAGTCTCAAGCACCCGTCAAGAGAGTAACAGCATTCCCTCGCCGCGAATATCCCCTATAACCTTATGATTAATTAGGGATATATAACTATCCTCAAAGTATTTCGCTTAGCGCCCCTTGCCTGCCGATGCGGAAAAATAACGCGCCGGGGAATCGCCGAAAGCTTTACGAAACATGGCGATAAAATTGCTCGGCGAGGCATACCCCAGCGTTTCCGCGATCTGCAGCACCGTCTCGCCTTCGGCCAGCTTCGCTAACGCATACGACAACCGGGCCTGCTGGCGCCACTGTGCAAAACTCAACCCCGTCTCGCCGATCATCAGCCGCCGCAGGGTACGCGGCGACATCGCCCCCCATTCAGCCCACGCCTCCAGCGAACGCTCGCTCCCCGGCTGCGCCAGCAAGGCCTGCAGAACGCCGGCCAGGCGCGGATGGGACGACATCGGCAAATGCAGTGGTTCCGTCGGCGCCAAACGTATCTCGTCCCGCATCACCTGCGCCATGCGATCCTGCTCCAGGGTGAGCGCGCTGCGCTTGTCCCAGCCTTCTGCTCGCTGAGCCAGCGCCTGCAGCACGGCGCTAATGCCGATGACGCAGGGTACATCCGACAGATCGTGGCAGGCCTCCGGCGCCAACAGCAAACTCCAGCCGCTCAGTGCGCCGCAGACCTGCACCCGGTGCTCCGTCGCCGGCGGGATCCAACCCGCCCGCTGAGGCGGAAGCACCCAATCGCCCTGCGCCGTGCGTACATGCAACAAGCCGCTTTCGACGCACAGCAACTGCCCGCGCACATGCTGATGCCAGTCGTATTCGCGCGTGCCCAACCGATACTCCCGGCCTGCCGCGTCGCGGCCGCCAAGGGCGATCAGCCAGGGGCCCGCCCGCCATTCGCTGCAGTCAGCGTCAGTGAAGTGAGGGTTATCGTTCACATTGGCCACTTATCACTATTTTTAGTCCAGATACCGTTATATCAACCTTTTCCTGCGCCGACATAATGAAATGCTTCCGGCCGCTCCCGTTTGTGGCCACTGACTCACGAGGGAACATGATGACAACACCCAGCATTGGCATTATCGGCGCCGGGCCCGGCGGTCTGTGTCTGGCTCAGGGGCTGAGCCGCTTCGGCATCCACGCCACGGTGTTTGAACGCGACACCACGCCGCAAGCGCGCGATCAGGGCTACCGGCTGCGCATCGATCCGTCTGGCCAGCAGGCGCTGGCCGCCTGCCTGCCGCCGGCGCACTACCGGTTGCTCTGCGCCGGCAGCGCGCAAAACAGCGGCGAGAGCAATCTATGGGATCCGCAGCTTGCCCCGCTCACCGGCCGGCGCCCCGAGCACTGGTTGCCGTCCAGCAAGCGCCAAACGCAAGAACCGAGCGGCGATCTCGGCATTCATCGCCAAACGCTGCGCGAGATCCTGCTTGCCGGCCTGCAAGACCGGGTGCGTTTCGGCCATACCTTGCGTGAATTTGCACAAACGCCGCAGGGCGTGGAGCTACAGTTCGCCAACGGCGAGCAAGTGCGAGTCGATGTGCTGATCGCCGCCGACGGCGTCAACTCGCTGGTGCGGCGGCGCTGCCTGCCCGAGGCGGGGCCCGAAGACAGCGGCACGGTCACTCTTTACGGCAAAACGCCGCTCGATGCGGCAACCCGGGCCCAATTGGCCCCTGAGCTGCTGAACGGCGTATCGGTGATCTTCGCCGACGGCGTATCGCTGGTGATTGAACCGATGCGCTTTCAGGCGCCCTTGGCGCAGCTGGCGGCCGACTACGCGCCCGATTGCCGCCTCACGCCGGTCGACGATTATCTCTATTGGGCCTGTATCGGATCGGCTGAACGGCTCGGCGGGCCGACACGGGCGAAGGGAAGCGCAACGCTGCAGGCGCGTGTACGGCATATCTCGCAGGGATGGGCGCCCGCCTTGCAAACGGCGTTAGCGCTGGCGGATCCCCTGTCGCTCAGCGTGCGGACGGTGCAGGTCACGAAGGCGATGCCGGTGTGGCACAGCGAACGCATCCGCCTTTCTCGGCGACGCCGTGCACGCCATGAGCCCAGCGGGCGGGCTTGGCGCCAACACCGCGCTGGCGGACGCCGCCAGCCTGGCGACGCATCTGGCGCAAGCCGGCAGCGCCGCGCAGGCGCTCAGGGACTACGGTCTGGAACTGCACGTGCGGGGTGCCGCGGCGATACGCCTGTCACGGCTGGCGTCCGAACGGCTGCAGCAAAGCCGTGACGCCGGCAACTCGGCGCCATGACCGTCACTCGATAATTTCCACTACCTCCAGCCAGGCGTTTTTACCGCACGCCTGGCCCCCATTCAGCCAGCGGCGCAGCATATCCAGCGCCAGCATCGCCACCGACTCCTGACGCAGCCGCAGGCCGTGGCGCGACGCACGATAACGCACGGTCTGGCCAATACCGCCGCGCGGCGTGTGCAGCGCAATGCTCACCTGCTCATCGTGCATGGCGCTGACCGCCAACGCCAACGGCGCACCGGTCAACTCCGCCAGCGAGCGGGCGCGGGCCAGCGTCGTTTCCAGCGTTTCGATACAGTGCGCCGGCAGCAGCTCGCCCCCCGCCAGCGGTGCACCCTCGCTTTGCAGCTGCAGATTGATCAACCCGCCGCTGAATTGCTCGCTCAACGCCAGCTTCAGCCCTTGCTGACTCAGCCGCTGCGTCAACAACGCCGGCAACCCGACGGTGCCTTCAAAAATGCAGTTGTCCCCCGCCACTTCGCGCACGCGCCGCCATGCCTGCTCCATTTCCGCACGCCGGCTTTCCGGCCCGGTCAGCTTCAGTTCGATAATCGGGCTGGATGAGCGGTAACCCAGCACCACTTCCGGCGGCAGCGGCATGCCATCCAGCTCGGCGGCCAGATCGCTCTCGGAAGTGCCGAACGTCGTCAGGCGCAGGCATAGCGGCGGCGCCGGTAAGGTGAAGCGCTGGCGCAGGCGCGGCACGATCTGCTGTTCGACCATCACTTTGAATTCCGACGGTACACCGGGAGTGAAGAACATCTGACATTTGTTCAGCTGCAATGCGAAACCGCAGGCGGTGCCCACCGGGTTATCCAGCATTTCCGCGTTGGCCGGGATCTGCGCCTGCTTACGATTGGAAGGAGCCATCGGCCGCCCACGCTCGGTGAAATAGGCTTCCATGCGCGCCAGCCAGTCGGCCCGTTCGACCAGCTCTACGCCACAGGCTTTCGCCGCGGCCAGCGCGCTGAGATCGTCGCTGGTCGGCCCCAGGCCGCCGTTGACGATCAGCACATCGGCGATATGGCTTCGTTCCTGCAGGATCTCGATCAACGCAGAGAGGCTGTCTCCGACCGTTTCACGCCCGCTCATCGGCAGCCCCTGCTGGAACAGGTAGTCCGCCAGCCAGGCGGCGTTGGTATCAATAATTTGCCCGTGCAGCACCTCATCGCCGGTACTGAGCATCTCTACCCTTAACATTGATCTCTCCCACATTTTTTGGTCATTCCACTATAGAAGCCCGTAAATAACTTTTCACTAGCCGCCTGCGGATAATTTCAGCCATGGGTCCGTTTCTCATGTGCGATGCAGGCCTGCGAGATGTAAACATTAATGTACATCATGCGTAACGTCGGTTTGACACAAATTAGGGCTTCCACTATCCTGCCATCCTCATAAATCGTTACCTATAATTTTCAAAATCTTTCGGCTGGTAGAGAAAAAACGTGAAGAATCGCACTCTTGGCAGTGTTTTTATCGTGGCGGGCACCACCATTGGCGCCGGGATGCTGGCGATGCCGCTGGCGGCGGCCGGCGTCGGTTTCGGCGTCACGCTGGCCTTACTGGTCGGGCTGTGGCTGTTGATGTGTTACACCGCGCTGTTACTGGTGGAGGTTTACCAGCATGAGCAGGCGGATACCGGTCTGGGCACGCTCGCCAAACGTTATCTCGGCGGCGGCGGCCAGTGGCTGACCAGCTTTAGCATGATGTTCCTGATGTACGCCCTCACCGCCGCCTATATCAGCGGCGCCGGCGAACTGCTCGCCACCAGCATCAGCCAATGGACGTCACAGGACTTCCCGGTGTCGCTCGGCGTCCTGCTGTTCACCCTGGTGGCCGGCGGCGTGGTGTGCATCGGCACCCACTCGGTCGACTTGTTCAACCGCATCCTGTTCAGCGCGAAAGTGGTGTTTCTGGTGGTGATGCTCGGCCTGATGTTGCCGAATATCCACCAGACCAATCTGATGACGCTGCCGCTGGAGCAAGGCCTAGCGCTGTCGGCCATTCCGGTTATTTTCACTTCCTTCGGCTTCCACGGCAGCGTGCCGAGCATCGTCAACTACATGGGCGGCAACATTCGCAAACTGCGTTGGGTGTTTATCATCGGCAGCGCGATCCCGCTGATCGCCTATATTTTCTGGCAGCTGGCGACGCTGGGCAGCATCAGCTCCGACACCTTCGTCGGCATTCTGGCGCAGCAGGCCGGGCTGAATGGCCTGTTGCAGGCGGTGCGCGATGCGGTGGCTTCGCCGCACGTTGAACTGGCGGTGCACCTGTTCGCCGATCTGGCGCTGGCGACCTCGTTCCTCGGCGTGGCGCTCGGGCTGTTCGATTTCCTGGCCGACCTGTTCAAGCGGAAAGATAACGTGCGTGGCCGCCTGCAAACCGGCGCCATCACCTTCCTGCCGCCGCTGGCCTTTGCGCTGTTCTACCCGCGCGGCTTCGTGCTGGCGTTGGGATTCGCCGCCATCGCCCTGTCGGTGCTGGCGCTGCTGTTACCTTCACTGCTGGTGTGGAAAACGCGCCAAAAACATCAGGCGCAGTATCGCGTCTGGGGCGGTACGCCGGCGCTGGCGTTGGTGTTTGTCTGCGGGGTGACGGTCATCGCGATTCAACTGGGCATCGCCAGCGGCATGCTGCCGGCGGTGGGGTAACGCATTCGGGGGCCGTTTGGGCCCCCGAATCTGTTCAAGCGGGTGGATTAAGAATAGCGTCAATCTGCGCCGCAGTGAGCGACAGACCGAAAAAGTCCCGATAAAAACTTCTCGTCTCTTCCCGCATGTCAATGTCGGCAAAACGTGCCGGGTACAGCGTTTTCGCCAACCATAAAAACTGCAGCGCCTCTTCGCTGGTCTCGCGACACCACCAGAACATCCCCTTGGGATTGACCACGACCCGATGCCGCAAAACGGCATCGATGCCCTGCCATTGCGCGGACGTGCGTATCTCTTCGGCATCGCGCCTGTTCATCGCCACGATCACCTGCGGATTGGCGGCCACGATCTGCTCCAACGCCACTTCACCCGCCCCCTCTTTTTTCAGACCAAACCACGTTTCCGCCACGTTGGCGGCGCCGGCCAGATCCATCCAATCCTGGTTAAGCGACGGTCGCCCTGAGGTGGTCAGCGGATTGCCCATGCTGTGATAAACGCGAATGCGCTGCCCTGGCGGTAAATCCTTCAGTCGCTCGGCGACGCGCGCCACATTACGAGAAAAATAGCGCTCGTAAGCCAACGCTTTTTCCTGTGCATCCGGCCCCAGCGCGGCCCCCGTTTTTAACACTCGCGCGCGCAGAGCCGCCATCGAATTAGCTTTAAACGCCAATACGCGCACCCCAGCCCGTTCGAGTAAATCCAATTGCGGTACTTTCATGCTGTCAGGCACAAACAGCAGCCGAGTGCCAAGCGCGATGATTTGTTCCGGATTCAACGCTTGCCCACTATTCACACTCACCACCGGAACGGCGTCAATGCGCGGCAGGCTTTGGCGAAACAGCGGGATCTGTTTCGCGACATTCGAGGTGCCGACGATGTTATCGCCATAA
This sequence comes from Serratia sp. CY47444, assembly GCF_052168635.1. Lineage (NCBI taxonomy): Bacteria > Pseudomonadati > Pseudomonadota > Gammaproteobacteria > Enterobacterales > Yersiniaceae > Serratia > Serratia sp. CY47444. Next base: position 17,348 of record NZ_JBJNMH010000015.1, on the reverse strand, counting down.
CCCAGCATCGCGATGATGGCGTTTTGCGCGGGCCACGGCGAGGCAATACGCATTTCGCTCGCAGGTGATGCAGCCCACAAATCGCCGTGCAACAACACGCCAACCAACAGTGCCCATGCAGACAACGATGCGATCCTCATAGCGCCCTCAGAAGTCAAACGTGACAGATGCGCGCACTTCACGGCCGTTGCCGAGAAAGGCGCTCGACGAACCGCCATTACCATCCGTGCCCGAGGGGAAAATAGAGGCCCAGTAATGTTCGTTAGTGACGTTATTGACCGCCAGCCGCCAGGTCGCAGGCACGGAATGAATGCGGGTGACGTAGCGGGCCCCCAAGTCCAGCGTGGTGTAACTGTCAGCCCAGGCGCTGTTGGTGTCGTTCGCCGCTCGCTTGCCGGTATAGTGCACGTTGGCGCTATAGACCCATTGCGGCATCGACGGCAGGCTGTACTCCACCAGCATATTGGCCTGCACCTTCGGCACACCGACCACGCGTTTGCCGCGCGTGCTGTCGGAAACCGTCTCTTTCAGTTGCGGATCGAGCAGCGTGACGCCGCCAAACAGGCTCAGCCCGTCACCCACGCGCCCGGCGGCCGTCAGCTCAAGGCCATTGTTCACCTGTTCGCCTTGCTCCTTGTACACCCGGTCTTCGGCGTCAACATAAGCGAACGGCCGCTTGAGGCGGAACAGCGCGGCGCCGAGATTCATCTCCCCGACGTCGGCTTTCAGGCCAATCTCATATTGCCGACTGCGATAGGGCTTGAGCGTCTGCCCTTCGTTCTTCACGCCTTCCCCCAACGGGGCCGTACCGCCTTGCTCCAGCGAGTCGGCATAGCTGACATAGGCCATCAGCGTCGGGGTGATTTTGTACATCAACGCCGCATTCGGGCTCAAACCCTGCTGATTGTCTTCTTCGATTTTCTTGCCGTCAGCGCTGTAATTCCGTGTTTGCAACCAGCTTTCGCTTAAATAGAGCATCGCCGACCACTGCGGATTGAAGGTCAGCGTATCGCCGAACGTCACGCTCTGCTGGCTGTTCTCGCTGGATTTATAGCGTGCGCCGTTCTTGGGGATTTTTCCGTCGCCCGGCTCATGCAGCGCCGACGGATGGTACATATTGTCGATGCCCAAATCGTAGCGCCGGCTGGCCCCCTTGCCGCTGTAGATAGACCAGACGTAGCCCGTCGTGGCGAGCGCCAACTCATGCCCCACCGAACCGGTATCGACATGGCCGTTCAGCGCCAGCGTATTGCTCAACACCCGAAATCGCCCCGAGGCGCTGGAGTCGCTCATCGACCGTTTGATATCGCCGCTGCCGTTTAGCAGAGTGCTGGATACCGAACGCATGGCGCGATCCGCCTGTTGCCACCCTATGCCGCCCGTGACTGACCAATCGTCATTGAAGTAATGAACCAGGCGCGTGCTGAGGGTGTCGGTGGTTAAATCGTTGCCCGCCGTCTCGAGCGCCAGGTGTTTATTTTGCGGATTAGGGGCGGAGGGCAACGGAACATTCGGCCCATAGCTGAAGCCGCCGGGGTAGCCCTTTTGCAGGAATTCGTAATGGCTGGCGTCCAGCTGCAGCTGCGTGCCCGGCTTGATATTCCAGTCGAACGCCACGGCCAACAGCCGACGGCGCAAGGTACTGTCGTCAACGCTGCCTTCACCCTCTTCGTTGAGGGCATTGATGCGATAGCCAAACGTATTGTCGTCGTCGAGATGGCCGCCGAGATCGACGTGGCCGCTAAAGGCGCTGCGGCTCTGATACCCGAGCGTCACCTCGCGTAACGGTTGCGGCGTCGGGCGTTTCGCCACAAAGTTGAACTGCCCGGCCGGGCTCGCAGGGCCATACAACGCACCGGTCAGGCTGTTGAGCACGTCCAGCCGTTCCAGCATTTCAACGGGAAAGGCCGTGGTGGAGACAATGTTCAACCCATCCAGGCGGCTGTTCGCCACCACGCTGCCCTGCATACCGCGGCTTTGAGGCCGCCCGACGTCCATGCCGCCGCGAGCCTGCATCTGCGTACTCGGTGAATATTTCAGCAATTCGGCGACGCTTTTCGCCTGCTGATTATTGATCATCGGTTGGGTCACGGTGGTGGAAGAATAAGGCGTATCGATCCAGGCCCTGGTACCCAGCGGCCCGAGTTCAATCTCCGGCGTTTTAAAACCGGCGCCGGATGCGCTTTCCGTCGCGGGGGATAACGCGTGGCCGGTGACGGTCAACACCTCGTCACGATCGGCCTGCGCCGCAGCGGTATAAGGAAAGAGTGAGGCAAGCAGCGGCATCAGCGCCGCCAGTGGATTTCGGTAAGTCATGACGTCCATATCGTTATATAAATATTTATATTACGTATTTTACGGCATGTGCTCGCCTATGGCGATGCCGATCGTCGAGTCTTTAAATTATTTAATCTTTTGCCATTCAGAGTCCGGATGGATTTCCCGTTGATGGCACAAATAAAAATCCCCCGGCCAAGGACCGAGGGATTCGGAAAACGCGATGGGCCGCAGCCCGTCAGCCGGCCTTAGAAGCTCAGGCCGACACCGACATAAGGGCCATCGGCCAGCGTGTTGTCGCGACGCCCGTCTTTGCCTTCCATCTGCATGTAACGGTAGCCCACGTCCACGCTCAGCGGACGGAACTTCCAGCGCAGGCCGCCGCTGGCTTCGTTATAGGCCTTCACGCCGCTGGTGAAAGAGTCAGGCGCAAAGTAACCTTCGCCGTGCAGGCTGAAGTAGCGGTTGATCTCCCACTCCAGGCCGCCGCCCAGCGCGACCGCCCCGCCGCTCTTCCCGTCTTTCGGGCTGAGGTACAGCGCTTTGGCACCTACGGTCGCCGTCAACGGCCCCAGCGGCACACCGAAGTTCAACCCCACGCTGCCGACGTTGCCGTCGTGGTCGCTGCGCGCCCAGTTGCCGGTCAAGCCCAGACCTGAAGAGCCGGTGCTCATGCCAACGCCCAGGTTGGTGTAGTGTTGCCCGGCTTCGCCCGACACGCTGATGGCGTTCGCCGCGCCGGTCACAAACAGCAATCCTGCCGCGCACGCGACCCAAGTCTTTTTCATCATCTTTCCCTCTGGTTTGTCATCCGTACTGAATGATCGAATCAACGCATAATAATAACGTCATGAGTCTATACCAAAGCGCAATGAGTATTTAAGGGATAAAAGCGAAAAAATTCTTCAATAATCAAATAAATGTAAAAATTTGCAAACAAAAATCCATATTCGTCAAGGCGATGCCAACGATAACCGAGACCTATTTGCCGTCGCTCGGCAATAGGGCTACAACTAGTAGTGGCTTTGACCAAGGTCAGGGGAAGAAGCCCCGCCAAAGGACTATGCTGATGAACGCTTAAACCGCCCGAGTCTTTACTTAACTGCACTACGATAAGGAGCAAGTGATGAGCAAGAAAGGACTGACCACCGCAGCCGGCGCCCCGGTTGTCGATAACAATAACGTGATCACCGCAGGCAAACGCGGCCCGATGCTGTTGCAGGACGTGTGGTTCCTGGAAAAACTGGCCCACTTCGACCGTGAAGTCATCCCCGAGCGTCGCATGCACGCCAAGGGTTCCGGCGCCTACGGCACCTTTACCGTCACCCATGACATCACCCGCTACACGCGCGCCAAGATCTTCTCCGAAATCGGTAAGCAGACCGACATGTTTATCCGCTTCTCCACCGTCGCCGGTGAGCGCGGCGCGGCCGACGCCGAACGCGACATTCGCGGTTTCGCCATGAAGTTCTATACCGAAGAAGGCAACTGGGATTTGGTGGGTAACGATACGCCGGTGTTCTATCTGCGCGATCCGCTGAAATTCCCCGATCTCAACCACGTGGTGAAACGCGATCCGCATACCAACCTGCGCAACCCAGTCTACAAGTGGGACTTCTTCTCCCACCTGCCGGAGTCGCTGCACCAGCTGACCATCGACTTCAGCGATCGCGGCATTCCGAAATCCTACCGTCACATGCACGGTTTCGGCAGCCACACCTTCAGCTTTATCAATGCCGCCAACGAACGTTTCTGGGTGAAATTCCACTTCCGCTGCGAGCAAGGCATTGAAAACCTGATGGATGAAGAAGCGGAAGCGATCATCGCCAAGGATCGCGAAAGCTCACAGCGCGATCTGTTCGATGCGATCAAACGCGGCGACTTCCCGCGCTGGAAGCTGCAAATTCAGATCATGCCGGAGCATGAGGCCTCGCAGACGCCATACAACCCGTTCGATCTGACCAAGGTGTGGCCGCACGGCGACTACCCGCTGATCGACGTCGGCTATTTCGAGCTGAACCGCAACCCCGACAACTACTTCTCAGAGGTTGAGCAGGTGGCGATGAACCCCGCCAACGTGGTGCCGGGCATCAGTTTCTCGCCGGATAAAATGCTGCAGGGCCGCCTGTTCTCCTATGGCGATGCGCACCGCTACCGCCTGGGCGTCAACCACCACCAGATCCCGGTGAACGGCGCCAAATGCCCGTTCCACAACTACCATCGCGACGGTGCGATGCGCGTGGACGGCAACAGCGGCAACGGCGCCACCTACGAACCGAACAGCTTCGGCCTGTTCCAGGAGCAGCCGGACTTCAGCGAGCCGCCGCTGAGCATTGAGGGCGCGGCCGACCACTGGAATCATCGTGAAGACGACGATTACTACAGCCAGCCGCGCGCGCTGTTCAACCTGCTGAGCGCCGAAGAGCACCAGCGCATGTTCACCCGCATCGCCGGCGAACTGTCGCAGGTGCCGGAACACATCCAGCGCCGTCAGGTCGAGCTGTTCACCAAGGTGCACCCCGACTACGGCACCGGCGTCGCCAAGGCGTTGGGGCTGAAATAATCCCCTTGCATCATTCACTCAGCCGCCCTTACGGGCGGCTTTTTTATGCCTCAGAGAGACGCTGCGCCACCCACCGCTGCAACTGGCGGCGCGAAATCTTGATGCCACCGTTTTTCAGCTCGTCAGGCAGCGGGAGCAACGCCGCCGGGCGTTGGAAATTGGCCAGCTTATCCTGCGACCAGGCAAGCAACGCCGCCAACGACAGCGACGGATCGCCATCGATTACCGCCACCGGCCGCTGGCCGAACTCGGCGTCCGCCACCGGCACCACAAACGCCTGCGATATCTGCGGGTGCGCCGCCAGCACGCGTTCGATATCTTCCGGCTGCACCCCTTCGCCGCCGCTGAAAAACAGGTTGTCCAGCCGGCCGAGAATGCGTAGCTCCCCCTCGATCATCGCGCCGCGATCGCGGGTCGCAAACCAGCCCTGTTCATCGGCCAACGGCTGCAGATGGCCATGACGCCAGTAGCCAAGCGCCAGGCTGTCGGCGCGGATCCAGACCTCTTCATCCACCAGTTTTACCTCGCGGCCGCCGAGCGGCAGGCCGACACCCAGCCGCGCATCGGCGCGCTTGGCGCACACCGTGGAGGCCAGTTCGGTCAGCCCGTAGCCGCACCAGCAACGGATCCCCGCCGCCTCCGCCCGCTCGGTCAGTTCCACCGGGATCATCGCGCCGCCGAGCAGCACCGCCTTCAGCGTCATGTCCGCCAGCGGTTGCGCCAGCAGCCGCCACAGCTGGGTCGGCACCAACGAGGCATGCGTGCATCCCGCCAACGCCTCGTTCAGCGGGTGCATCTCGCGCACCGCCAACCGGGCGCCCGCCGCCAGCCAGCGCCAGACGATACCCTGGCCGGAGACGTGAAACAGCGGCAATGACAGCAGCCAGCAATCCTCGCGCTGAAACGCCATCAGCCCCAACACCCCGGCGGCGCTGGCCAGATGGTTGGCATAGCTGTGCGCGGCCGCTTTCGGCATGCCGCTGGAACCGGAAGTCAACGTCAGCGTCGCCAAACGCTGCGCATCCCACGTCGGCAGGTCTGGCCAACGCGGTTCGGTCGAAGGCGGGGTCAATCGAATCACGTCTTCCGGCAGCGCCGGCAACGAGTCCGGACCGAAGACAAAGGTCATATCCAATTCCGGCAACAGCTGCGCCAGCAGCGGCGTCGGCAAGGCGGGATTGAGCGGCAATAGGCGTGCGCCGCACTGCAACAGCGCCAGATAGGCCAGCAGCAGCGGATAGCTGTTTTTACCGCACAGCGCCACGCCGCAGCCCGGTTCAACGCCCTGATGCTGGAAATCCGCCGCCAGCTCATCCACCTGGCTCTGCAACTCCAGCCAGCTCAGCGGTTGTTCGCCGAGCATCAGCGCCGTCGCCTGCGGCTGAGTGCGCGCCCAATGTCGCCACGGCCAATCGTTCAACGGCGCCATAGGCACTCCAACGCCGAGACATCCAGCAGCGGCAACGCGCTGCCCGGCCACGGGCGCAGCACCTGTGCCTGCATCAACCCCAGCGTATCCAGCCCCGGCACGGTGTCCGGCGTCAGCCAGCGGGCGATGCGCGCCAGCTGGGTCAACCCCAGGCTGGATTCGAGGCTGGAGCTGATCACCGCCGTCAGGCCCGCCGCGTGCGCCTGCGCCACCAGCGTCTGGCAACGCGCCAGGCTGCCGACCAGCGTCGGCTTGATCACGATGGCCGCCACGCCCGGCTCGGCCTGCACCACAAAGTCCGCCTCCCGCACGCTCTCATCCCAGGCGATGGCGATACCGGTCGCCCGGGCGAAGTCGCGCGATTCATCACGGGTCTTGCAGGGCTCTTCCAGGAAAGCGATACGATCGCGCCATGCCGGGTTAACATACCTGGCGAAGCCGTCGGCCTTGGCGCGGGTCCAGCTGCGGTTGGCGTCCAGCCGCAGCCGCAGATCCGGCAGCGCCTCCAGCAACACGTTGACGATCATGCCGTCCCGCACCGCCTCATACAGCCCCACCTTCACCTTGGCGACTTTCTCGCCCGGCAAAGCGCTCAATGTCTCGAACAGCTCATCCGGATCGCCGGTGCACAGCGGCGCCTTGCGAAAATCCGCCTGCATCGGCAAACGCTGCTCCAGCTCGGCCTGCGCACAGCTGAGCCCAAAGGCCACCGAGGGCAGCGCGCTGTGCTCCGGTTCGTTGCCCGCCAACCAGGCCTGCAGCCAGCCCAACGCGGCCTGTTCGGCCTGCGCCGGCGTTTCCCGGCTGAATTCCGGCAGCGGCGCGATCTCGCCCCAACCTTCACGCTCGCCCTGACACAGCTGCACCACCCACCCGTCACGCGTTTTCAACCGTTGATTGCGCAGCACCACGCCCGCCTCCATCGGCAGGCTGTAACGGTATAGCGCCGCGCTGCGGTTTGTTCCGCTCATTACGGGTTACGCTTGAATTTGCTGAAGTCCGGTTGGCGCTTCTCGTTGAACGCGTTGCGCCCTTCCTGCCCTTCGTCGGTCATGTAGAACAGCATGGTGGCGTTGCCCGCCAGCTCCTGCAAACCGGCCTGGCCGTCGCAGTCGGCATTCAGCGCCGCCTTCAGACAGCGCAGTGCCATCGGGCTGTTCTGCAGCATTTCGCGGCACCAGCGCACCGTCTCTTTTTCCAGTTCGGCCAGCGGCACCACGGTATTGACCAGGCCCATGTCTAGCGCGGCGGCGGCATCGTATTGGCGGCACAGGAACCAAATTTCGCGCGCCTTCTTCTGGCCGACGATGCGCGCCATGTAAGACGCGCCCCAGCCGCCGTCGAACGAGCCCACTTTCGGACCGGTCTGGCCGAAGATGGCGTTATCCGCCGCGATGGTCAGATCGCACATCATGTGCAGCACGTGGCCGCCGCCGATCGAATAGCCGGCCACCATCGCCACCACCGGCTTCGGGCAGGTGCGGATCTGGCGTTGGAAGTCCAGCACGTTGAGGTGGTGTACGCCGCTGTCGTCGCGATAGCCGCCGTAGTCGCCGCGCACTTTCTGATCGCCGCCTGAGCAGAAGGCCTTATCGCCGGCGCCGGTCAGAATAATGACGCCGATGCCGTCGTCGTAACGGGCGTTGGCCAGCGCGTCGATCATCTCTTTGACCGTTTGCGGACGAAACGCGTTGCGCACCTGCGGCCGGTTAATGGTGATTTTGGCGATGCCGTCGGTGGATTTGTGATACAGGATGTCTTCGAAATCGCCGGTGCAATCCTGCCAGGCGATAGCGGCATACAGGTGTTCTTCATTCGGATAAAGCATGTTCGGTTCCTTTAACCAGGGTTAACGAGAAAGGTCTGCAGCTCGGCGACGAAATCCTGCGGATTGGCCAGATGCGCGTTGTGGCCGGCCTGCGGCACGATGCGCAACGGCAACCCGGCGTCGCGCGCCAGCCGTTGAAATTTGGGATCGTTCTCACCGCACAGCACCCGCAGCGGCACGGTCAGTTGGCGCAGCTGCGGCGCCAGATAAGGCTGCCGCCCGAGCGAGGTGGCTTCGAGCATGTCGGCAATCGCCGGGCCGCTGTTGACCGAACGCGCGGCGATCAGCGCCTGGCGGTGCACATGGCTAAGCTCTTTGAACACCGGCTGCTGATACCAGTCCGCCAGGACTTCGGCGATCGGCTCACTGCGAAAACGCGCCGCCCACAGCGCATCCTGCTCGCAGCGCCGGCGGCGCTGTTCTTCGTCCTCCAGCCCCGGGTTGCCACCCTCGACGATCACCCCTTGCAGGCCGTCATGGCGGCCGTGGCAAGCGTGATACATGGCGATGCGCCCGCCGAGCGAGTAGCCCACCAGCCAATAACGTTCAATATTGCGCAGTTGCAGGGTCGCGGCGATTTGCGCGCTGATGTCGTCGAAGCCGCGGCAGCCCACCGCCACGGAATCGCCGTGGCCGGGCAGATCGATGGCCAGCGACGGCCATTCCGGGCAGCGCGCGGCGATCACCCGCCATTCATTGTTGTTGCCGAGCAGGCCGTGCAGCCACACCAGCCACGGGCGGCCCGCTTCGCCCTGTTGCAAAATTCGCGTCGCCAGCATCATTGCACCGCCATCTGTTGTACCAGGTATTGCAGGCTTTCGGCCCCTTCACTCGGCGACACCTGCAGTTCTATCAGCGTGGCGCCGCCGCGCCGCCAGCCTTGCTCAACCGCTTGTTGCAGCTGGCTCCAGTTCTCCGGCCGCGCGTAGTCAAGCTGGAACATCGCCGCCGCATGGCTGAACTCGACGTCCTGCGGCATGCAGTAAAAGCGCTGACGATCTTCTTCGGGCGTCGGCAGCAGCGAGAAAATTTGGCCGCCGTTGTTATTGACGACGATCAGCACCGTCGGCGCCGAGCAGTGGCGCAGCAGCGCCAGCGCATTGAGGTCATACAGTGCGGAAAGGTCGCCCACCACCGCCAACGTTGGCCTGGCGGTGGCACGTTGTACGCCGGCGGCGGTGGAAATCAGACCGTCGATACCGCTGGCGCCACGGTTGCTGAATACCGGGTAAGCGACGGGCAATGGCGTTAACGCGTCGATCAGTCGCACCACCAGGCTGTTGCCGAGAAACAGCTGGCCGTTCTCCGGCAACAGTTCCGGCAGGCGGTGCGCCAGCTGCGCTTCGCCAAAGTTATCGTACAGATGCGTGGACGCCGCCGTCAGCGCCTTATCCGCCAGCGCAGCCAGCCCGGCGGCCCACGGCGCACGCGGTTGCGCCGGATGCTGCGCCAACCACTGCGCCACGCCGGCGCGCAGGCGCCGCCCCCGGTGCTGGGCCGGATCGAGCCGCCCCGGCAGCTCGTCGATGACCCAATACTCTTCCGGCCGGCACTGCGCCTGCCACTGCAGCAGGCGTTTGCCGGTCAAGCTGCCGCCGAACTGCACCACCAGCTGCGCGTCTTGCAACAGGCGCTGCGCCTGCGGATGCGCGAGCCACAAATCGGCACAGGGCAGCGGTTGCCCGGTCTGCGACAGTACATCGCCGATCAGTGGCCAACCCAGCGTTTCGGCCCATTCCGCCACCTGTGCGCCCTCTTGTGCGTTCATGCGGCCGGCGAGCACCACGCCGCGCTTTTGTCGCCAGAAAAACCAGTCCGGCTGCGGCAATGGCTCTGCATGCGTCTCGCTTTCCTGCAGCCAAGGCCGATCGCTCTGCCACCAGTCGCCCAGCGCGGCGGACCAATCGGCATAGTGACGCTCATCGCCGCCGTACAGCGGTTCGGCGAACGGGCAGTTGATATGCAAAGCGCCATGCTGCAAGCGCGCCATCGCGCTGTCGACGCTGGAGGCCAGCCACGCGGCCGGAATATCCGGCGTAGGACGCGGCAGATCGATCGCCAGCGTCGGGTGGCTGCTGTAGAGGCCGTTTTGACGGATCGCCTGATTGGCGCCGCAGTCGATCAGTTCCGGCGGCCGATCGGCGGTGAGAAACACCAGCCGTTCACCGGTCAGGCCGGCTTCGATTAAAGCCGGGTAAAGGTTCGCCGCCGCGGTGCCGGACGTGACGATCACCGCCACCGGCTCACGCGCCGCCTTCGCCAGCCCGAGTGCCAGATGACCGAGCCCGCGCTCATCAAAATGGGTATGGCAGATAAACGATCGGTTGGCCGCGGCGGCCAGCGTCAGCGGCGTGGAGCGCGATCCCGGAGCGATACAAACATGCCGCACCCCATGGCGGGCCAGCGCCTCGAGCAGCACAGCCGCCCACCGGCGATTAAAAACACTTGTCGACATAGTTCGCTCACAAGTCAGTTAGCAGAGATCGTCTCCGACGCAGCCGACAGACGCCGCGCCTGTAGTTACGCTCTGTATTATATGAGGTGTTATTTTCACGGCTTTTGCGCCAGCGCAAGAACACCGTATATCCCTGGGTGTTTACACCAGATAATTATTTGATTTAGAACAAAAAACAAACAATAAATACACAAACACTTTACACTTGCGGCGGCGTCGGCTCAATCCGTCCATATAAAAACAAGGGAAATAGGGGTGCTCCAACGGCGGCTAGCGGGAAGTATAGGCAGGATAAGGAAAAGCTTTCGGTAAAACGGCGGAATGAACAACACAGTCTGAAGAAAAACACGGGGCGGTCTGCGCCGCCCCGATGGCATGGTTTATTTGCGAGCCAGCAACAATCCCAGCACCAGCCCGACGGTGGCGCCGATGCCCACGCTGTGCCAGGGTTTGTCCCGCACGTAGTCGTCGGTGCGGTGCACCGCTTCTTTGGCGCGCGCATAGTAAGATTCGCCGGTGTTCGCCCAGCGCGCCTTGACCTCACTCAGCGCCTGCTCGGCGTGCGACTTGATGTCGATGTAGGCCTGATCCGCGCGATCGCCGGTGTATTGCAGCACTTCTTCCAGCGTCTCGGTCAGCATTCTCAGATCGTCATCCAGCGTAGTTTGCTCAGCATCCGTATGTCTTGCCATCGTGAGATCTCCGTGGTTGAAAAATTAAGCGTTCCTACACTATAGACAAGGATCGCCGCCTGCGGCCATCGGACTTTTACCCTAAAACACCAATTGCACCTTGGCAGCCTGGCGTTTATCGCCGGCAAACGTCAGCGCCTGCGCCAACTGCCCGCTGGCGAATTCCGCCGACAGCAACGGCAGCGGATCGATCACGCCGTCGGCCAGCCAGGCCACCGCCAACGCGAACTCCGCCACGAAGCGGAACGATCCAAGCAGATTCAGTTCCTTGGCAATCAACAACATCAGCGGAAAATCGGGGAAGCTGCCGCCCATGCCCACCTGCACCACAGTGCCTTTGGCGCGGGTGATCTCCAGACAGCGCTGCAGCGACTGCGGGTGCCCCGCCACTTCGAAGGCGACGTCAAAATACCCCTTGTCCTGCAGATAATCGCTAAAATCGTCGTCCGCGGCATGCAGGCACCGATCGGCCCCCATTTGCCTCGCGATCGCCAGGCAGCGCGGACTGAGATCGGCGCAGACAATCTCGGCGGCGCCCAGCGCTTTCAGCGCCGCCACCAGCAGGCAGCCGATCGGGCCAACGCCGGACACGAAAATCTTTTTCCCCGTCACATCGCCGGGCTGCTTCGCCGCGTGGACAGCCACCGCCAGCGGTTCGGCGAACACCATTACCCTGTCGTCGCGATCGGCGGCGTAAGGAATGCACTGCGCGCTATCCACCACTTTGTATTGGGTAAAAGCGCCGTCGACGTGCGGAAAATACATCGCGCTGCCGAAAAAGCGCATCTCGACGCATTGATTGCTTTGCTGCGCCAGACAGTATTTGCACTGCCCGCAGGGTTTGCTGGGATTGAGCGCTACCTTCTGCCCGACCGGCAGCTGCGGCGAATCGCTGGCGACCACCTCACCGATCACCTCATGGCCCAGCACCATCGGCTGACGCACCTGAAAATTGCCGACCTTGCCTTCCTGGAAGTAATGCAGATCCGAGCCGCAGATGCCGCCGCGGCTGATTTTTACCAGCGTTCCCTGCCCCCGATAATCCACTTCTTGCGCGATCACCGCCACGTCTCGCTTGCCATTGACCACGCAGGACTGGGTTTGAATTTTCATCTCCAGACTCCACGAAAAAAGATTACACCGCCGCAGACATGCCGCCATCGACAAACAGCAACTGCCCGTTGACGAAGGCGGAGGCGTCGGCGGCCAGGAACACCGCCGCGCCGATCAACTCCTGCGGATCGCCCCAGCGCGCGGCAGGCGTGCGTTGGGTCAGCCAGGCGGTGAAGGCCGGATCGTCGGCCAGCGCCTGCGTCATCTCGGTTTTGAAGTAGCCGGGGGCGATGCCGTTGACCTGAATGTTGTAGCGCGCCAGCTCCACGCACATGCCGCGCGTCAGCATTTTCACCGCGCCCTTGGACGCCGCATAAGGGGTAATGGTGTCCCGCCCCAGCTCGCTTTGCATCGAACCGATATTGATTATCTTGCCGCGCCGGCGCGGTACCATATAACGCGCTACGGTCTGCGACACGATGAAGACCGCCTTCTGGTTGACGGCGATGATGTCGTCCCAGTCTTGCTCCGGAAATTCGGTGAACGGGTGGCGGCGCTGGATACCGGCGTTGTTGATCAAGACGTCTATCGCGCCGATGTCCGCTTCGATACGGTCGATGGCGGCATGCACCGCCTGGGAGTCGGTGACGTCGAACGCCGCCGCATCGGCGCGCAGCCCCTCTTCACGCAGGCGATCGGCGGCGTGCCGGGCATGTTCTTCGGTGGTGGCGTTGATCAGAATATGCGCGCCTTGCTGTGCCAGGCCGCGCGCCAGCAGAAAACCAATGCCGCGCGAGGCACCAGTGATTAAGACGGTTTTGTTATCCAGAGAAAACAGGTTGTGCATGGTGATTCCCGGCCTTCAGGCCTCCAATCGGACAGACCTCTATCTCAGCCGATTGTTACCGGTAAAAACGTGATGGGAATCACTGAAAATAATGTTACGAAACCCTGTTACTTTTAACGTGATCTCACGCAATCCCTACAGGAAGAGTCAATACCTATCCCTTTTAAAATAGACAATTTTCAACAGCGTTACCGTCCTGGTTATCAGGAGATACTGCCGCACAGCGGCGCGGCAGCAACTCACTCGGCGGCACCGTTTGAGCCGGCATTCGGGTCCATCGGCGGCGTAGCGCGGGCTTTATCGCTGCGAGCCGCCCACCACAAACCGCTGTTTTTCATCGCATAGCCGAACAGCAGGCCCACCAGCAGGGAAAGCGTCACCAGCGGCCAATCGCCGCCGCCGGCGAAGGTCGCACAGGCGCCGATAAAGGTGCCGGGTACGAATCCCAGCCACTGCTGTTTAGCCTGAATGCACATCAGGAACGCCACGATGCCGGTCAGCAGATACCCCAGCAGATTCCACTGCGGCGCCAGTTCGCTGCCGTGGATGATCGCCATTGCCCAGAAGACGCCGCTGCAGCAGGTCAACGCGCCGATCAACAGCCCTTTCAGTCCGCCCTGCGGGCAGGCGAAATACGCCGTGCAGCCGAGAAAGCCGGCCCAACCGATCAGGCCCAAACTGACGGCAACCCATCCCCAAACGCCGGACAGGATCCCGGTGGTGACGGCAATGGCGAAAAGAACGTTCATAAAGTGACCTGCAGCAAAAAGAAAGCGCGCAGTTTACCCGAAAACAGGCCAATTTATGCGATGAAAATCACACTATAAATGTAATTAAAGAATCATTAATTATAAAAAATAGATATTCATCACAAAGTAATTAGCGAGGGAACCCCACCCGGGACGTCTTCCATGCCAACAACAGGCACACCACGGTGCTGCCCAGGAACAGCAAATGGGTTGCCTGATTCAGATCGACGCGATCGACCACCACGCCCAGCAAGATCGGCACCCAGTTGGCGATATAAGCGATAACGTAAAACAGCGAAAGCAAACGCGCATGGCTGGTCGGCGGCGAAATCAGGTTCACCAGGGTCGCGCTGCCGACGAAAATGGCGCCATAAGCATAGCCGGCCACCACCAGCCCCACCGCCGCCAGCCCAAGAGAATGCCACTGGATCGCCATGGTGAACACCACTGCCGCCAGCACCTGCGCCAGGCAACCGAACAACAGCGAATGACGGGCGTTAACGCGGCGGCTCAGGATCTGGCTGATACCGGCGATCAGCAGATACACCGCAATCGCATAGCCAAAGACGCCACGAGCGTGCAGGCCTAACAGCGTTTCCGCCACGCCGGGGCCGATTGCCAAAATACTGGCGGCCAGCGCCCAACAGATAAATAAAGCCCCTGCACACACAAAGAATTTACCGCCGGTGGCGCGCAAGCCATCGAGCAGCGAGCTTTTTTCTGTCTCGGCCGACGTAACATGGCTCGGCGCCGTAACCACGCCACGCGGCCACGAGAACATCACGCCCAACGCAGCCACGGCGGCCATGACCATGATGAAAACAAATGGCAGCGTCGTGGGATGGAAACCGGTCTGCAAGGCGATGCCGCTGAAGATCGGGCCCAGCGCCAATCCGGTGGTGAATGACAGCGTCGCGATCAACGCCGCATTTTTGCCGCCGTCGCGCGGCCCAAACCGCACCAACGCGATGTTCGCCGCGCCGGTTAGCGCCCCGGTGCCCACCCCGGCCAACAGCCGCGCCATCAGCATCATGGCAAAGGTATCAGCCCGCGCGAACAGCAGGGCGCCGCTCAACACCACCAGCAATGCCGGCACGATCATGCTGCGTAAATCCTTTACTTTGCCGGCCAGATTGCCGACGCCGAACAAAGAGATCAGCACGCCGGCGGCATAGGCGCCGTAGATGACGGTCAGACTGACCGAGCTTAGCGTAAGCTGCTGCTGATACAGCGGATAAAGCGGCGTCGGCGCGCTGCTGTTCAGCAATGCCGACATCAAAGCCAGCGCCAGGAACAATAAAATTGTCCTGCCCGACGCCTGAGCATTTTGCGGCGCCGCAATCTGGCTGGCGGTATTTTCTGACATGTTTCAACTCCCAAAGTCGGCAGACGGCGGCCTGCCGTCGACATTTTCCTCACCCGGCCTGCCGGGAACGGCGCTTATCATAGCGTTCCGGCGACGGGCGAAGTATCGTCAAGAATGAATCACCCTGATGCATTCTTGCATCACCGGAGAAATAACCGCCGATGTGCAGCCCGCTAACCGTCTTTCTCTCCCCCCGGGCAGAACAACGCTTTATGATAGAAACCGTTATTGTTCGCCTGGCTCGGCCTGTGCCCCACGGCGCCGACAAATCTGCAGAGAGGAAATGGCATGATGAATTGGGACGACGCGCGCTTCTTTTTGGCCGTCGCACGCTGTGGCACGCTACGCAAAGCCGCCAA
The DNA here is from genome assembly GCF_052168635.1 of Serratia sp. CY47444. Classification (NCBI taxonomy): domain Bacteria; kingdom Pseudomonadati; phylum Pseudomonadota; class Gammaproteobacteria; order Enterobacterales; family Yersiniaceae; genus Serratia; species Serratia sp. CY47444. Next base: position 1,730 of record NZ_JBJNMH010000015.1, on the reverse strand, counting down.
CCAGCTGCATGTCGATCAGGCGACCGTCGGTCGACGGCTCTCCGCTTTCGAAGACGCTCTCGGTTCCAAGCTGTTTATCCGCACGCCGAAATCCTTCGCCCTCAGCCCGTTGGGGGAAGAAATGCTGGCGGACGTGATGAAGATGGAGAATGCGGTGCAGGCGATCAACCGCAAAGCCGCCAGCGGCGATGACAGCCTGCACGGCCACGTGAGCATCGCCACCACCGATACCCTGGCCGAAGCCTTCGTGATACCCGCGCTGCAAGATCTGCGGGAACGCTATCCGGCCATCACCGTCACGCTGTTGACGGCACTGAACATCGCCGATATCTCTTATCACGGCGCGGATCTGGCGATCCGCGGTGCACGCCCCGATGACGATGAACTGATCATCAAGCGGCTGGCCACCATCGAGATGGGCCTGTACGCCAGCCCGCACTATCTGGCTCGGCGAGGTATGCCGGTCAAAGGCGAGCAGTTGCGCGGCCACGATCTGCTGATGTTCCCGCGCGAGCTGGTGCCGCGCCACTGGAACAATTTCTGCGGCGAAGCCCTGCACGAGCCCAACGTCGTGCTGCAATGCAATTCACAGCTGCTGCTGCGCTCCGCCACTCGCAGCGGGCTAGGCATCGGCCTGCTCTCCGCTTTTTTGGCGGACAAAGACCCGGAGCTGGTGCGCCTGTTCCCGGAGAACAAAGACTGGGTGGATATCTGGCTGGTGCTGCACCCCGATTTGCAACGCGCCGCCCGCGTGCGGGCGGTGGTGCAGGCGCTGGAAACGTCGTTTAGCGCCCATTACGGCTGAGCGCCGACACGTGGAGCAACATCGTTGATGTCTCACGTATCCTTCTTCGTCCAAGATTGAAATAATAAGATATAAAGCTTATTATCTAATCACTGCACAGGACGTGCATTCGGCCTGAGGGAACAATGGCAAAGATCAGCTGGTCACGTAAAGCACTGAAACAATTGATGACACTGCCTTCTCAGAACCGGTTGGCCATTGCGCACAAGGTTGAACTCTTGGGCACTTTCCCGACCGTCAGACTGGACATTAAAAAGCTGCACGGTACCGATAACCAGTACCGTCTACGCGCAGGGAACTACCGCATTATTTTTGAGATCGTCGATGATGAACCTGTCGTGTGCCTGATTCAGCAGGTAAAACGCAGAACATCGACAACTTATTGAAAGTCAGAGGTATGCCGAATGGCGAAGTTACAGTATATCCATGATGACTCCGGCCAGCCGCTCTATGTGGTATTGCCGCTCGATGAGTATAAAAGGCTTGTGAGACAGCAAGAGGACTATGAGCCTCTTCCCTACCATGCCGATAAGCATGATGATGAAACCGTCCCCCATGAAGTCGTTTCCATCATGCTGGATCAAGACGTCAGCTTGATTGCCGCCTGGCGAATTTTCCGTGGCCTCTCGCAATACGATGTAGCGGAAAAATTGGGCACGACACAATCCGCCGTTTCCCAATGGGAAGCCCCTCACTCGAAACCACAAAAGAAAACCCGGGAAAAGCTGGCTGTCCTCTATCGCTGCCAACCGGCACAAATGACGTTGTAATAGCCTCTTTCCCCTGCCCATAAAATCTATGGTCACCCCCGTTTTTGCAACACCGATTTTGATTTATGATGGGCTTGCTTAAATCTATACGGCGTCTGATGGGGAACACTGCGTTACCCGCGCCACGATGAAGTCCGCACCTGTTGAACCTGAAA